>CAKQEE010000174.1 GCA_934230055.1 uncultured Clostridia bacterium | reverse complement strand
CCTCTACCATTCGCCGAATGGTTTCCGTCATATATCCGCGCACCTTTTCGTTTCTGAAATCAAGAAAATATCTGCCCTGAACGCAGACTTTTTCGCCGTTTCTTTTTATAAAGCAGTCGTCGTCGTAAAATTCTGTCATCTCTTCGCACTTATAGCCGACAACCTCCGGTTCTATCCATAGCCCCGCTTTCATTTTCAGCGAACGGATATAATCGGTCGTCGCCCTGACTCCGTGCGGAAAACGCGCCTTGCTTTCTTTCCATTGCCCGACGTACGGATACACGATATTCCCCGCTTCTTCGTTATGCCAGCCGCAATCGATAACGTAATACTTTACCCCGAGTTTTGCGACTTCTTTTGCAAGTTTTCTCGTTCTTTCCTCTTCCGGGCTGTCCCACGAAAGGTGCATATATTCGTTGAAAATAGTCGGCAGATTTTCGTCCGCCGCGCATTTTCCCGCGATAAGCCTGCGATATTCCGTCATTTCTTTAAGCACGCCGTTAAGACTCTCCGAAATAAAGAACGAGAACGTTTCTGTTTTATACTCTTCGTTCGGGAGAAGGGTTTTGCTCACTCCGCCGAAAGCTTCGTTGCCGCCGTCGGTCAGAAGATACAGTACGCCGTTATAATCGCTTATTTCGTAATACCAGAAATCGTTGCTCTCTATCTGAAAAGCAAGGTATTCGTCCCCGCAGAAAATTATCCCCTGCGGAAGCTCTTCTTTCGTGGACCAGCTGCCGACGTTCGCGTGCGAAACGCGAATCTGCGAGCTTGGAGAAAGGGCGGAAATTCCCTCTTCGAAAAGAGTTCTCGTCCTCGGCTGACATTCGGCGTGGTGGCTTTGAAGAAACCGTGTGAAATATATCTTATCCGTTTCCGAAACACTTTTGCCGAGTCCCAGCGCGAAAGACAGATTTTCTATAACCAACGGCTTTTCCGTAACGTTTTTTGCGGTTAGATTTACCGAAAACCCGTTTATCCCCGCTTTGCGGCAAAACTTTGCTTTAACTTCCGTCCGTTCGTTTTTAAGGGTTACGACAAAATCGTTATTCTCTCCCTCGCAAGAAATAAACCGCAAAGATTTTTCTTCCGAAGAAGCAACGAGTTTCGCGCCTAAATGCGAGTTCCTGTTTCCGCCGGATATTCCCGCTTCGCAAAACGGAATACCGTTGATTTTTACGTCGCCTTTACGAAAGCTTTCGTAAAGATTTTCAAGTTTAATCATATTCATTCGATATATCGTAACTGCCCGCAAAAAGTGGCGCGCTCCTTATCTTTAATCGTTATTTAAATAATATCCTGCCGTTATCGGAGGCAAACGAGTATCTTACTTTAAGAACTCTCATCGCTTCTCTCGTTTTTAACGTCTGCCACGGTCCCGAACCCGCTCCGCTGCCCGAATCGCAGTCGAACAGCCAACGCGGCGCGCAGTAAAGCGCGACCTTCATAGACGTAAGATATTTATAATCGTTTATGTCTATGCCGCTCTGCCCGTGATGCGCGAGCTGAACGACCTCGCACGTTTTAGCTTCGTTCAAAAAATACTTGTCGTTTTTATCCTTCAGCAAAGTGCCGCCGTACGCGCCGAGGTCGCCGAGAAACAGCACGCTTTTTCCGGGCGTTTCCGCTTTGTAAGCGACTGTGGAATCGTTCGGCATATTCGCCCTTTCCAAAAACTTCGCGTCGTTAAGAACTTTTATTTTTACGTCGTCGGTCACGAACTCGTCGCCCTTTTTCGGGGTGACGATTTTGCCTATCTTGTGCGCGTTGATTTTAACCGCCTCCGCCATATCTTTAACGAGGTGATTGTCCTCGTCGCCGTATTTATCGAGCGTTTCCTCCGAAACGTTAAAGTCGTAGTAAAGGTTTTTAATATAGATATCTTCTTCGTTGAGTATCCTTATAAGCGCGTAAACGTGATCGCAATGATAATGCGAAACGTACCAGTCGTCAACCTCGTTTTTATAAGTTCTTATAACGCTTAAAAGTCTGTCCTTATCCTCGTAATCGCCGCCGTCGATAACTATTATTTTGCCACTCGTAGTAACGAAAACAAAACTTTCCGACTGATTCTTTTCGGGCTCTATCATATACAGTTTAACGCCGCCGAACAGGTTATTTTCGTCGTAAACGTCTTTCGACACGGTTGAAAAGCCGAGATATACATTAACGTCGTTTGCGTTTTTAACGCCGAGGAAAACGCACTTTTTACCCTCGCGCAGATAGACTCTTGCGTCGAATAAGAGGTTTTGCCAGACCTTCACGCGGAAAACGCCGTCTATATATTCCGAAGCTTCGTCAACGAATTTTATCGCCGAATAACCCGTTACCGTCGAGGCTTCTGCGCGAATGCGAAGTTCTACGTGCGCCTTTTCGCCGACGGCGAAATCATCAAGCTCTTCAAAAGCAAGCCAAACGCCCGCAAAACCGCCGTCCTTTGCCTCTAACAACAAGCTGTTTTTGCCCTTTTCCCCTACTTCGCTTACCGTGCAGGAAGCGTTCGTCACAGACTGCACGTCGCTTTCTTTCATCATACCGTTATCCTCCGCCATCACCGCGCCGCCATACGACGACGACAACCCGAAACACAAAACAAGCAGCAGTAAAAAAGTTATCGATTTACGCATCTTTGCTCCTCCGTCTTTTAAGGAAAACTTTTAATAAAAGCGCCGCCGCCGAAATCGCTGCGATACAGCCTTCGGAAGAAACGGAAGATTTGCACCCCGTTTTTTCTTTTTCGGGCTGATTCGGATCGTCGGGATTATCGGGATTAACGGGCG
>CAKQEE010000173.1 GCA_934230055.1 uncultured Clostridia bacterium | reverse complement strand
GAATGAAGCAAAAGCTCGTGCTGATATCCGCCCTTATACATAACCCGAAGCTTCTCGTATTAGACGAGCCTTTCGTGGGACTCGATCCGATAGCTTCGCACAAGCTTAAAGAGATAATGCGCGGCATTTGCGAAAATGGCGGCGCGATATTCTTTTCCACGCACGTTTTGGAGGTAGCGGAAAAGCTTTGCGATCGGGTGGGTATAATAAAAAAGGGCAGACTGGTTGCGGAAGGAACGATGAAAGAAGTCGTCGGCGATAAGAGCCTCGAAAGCATCTTCCTTGAAATAGAGGGCGAAAACACAGCGGAAGAAAAAGCGACGTCTTTCGTTAGTACGGGCGGGGAAGAGTGAAATGAAAAACTTTTTTAACCTCGTAAAAATAAACCTGCTCGGAATGTTCGGGGGAAGAAAACGCGGCAAAAGAGCGGCTAAAAAAAGGGGCGCGACGGTTTTGACGTATACGATTCTCGTTTGTGCCTGCATACTTTTCGTGGGGTACTACTATTCCAAAATGTTCGGAGAGGTTCTGGCGCCGAACGATAAGCTTTACGTGATTATCCCGTATATGGCGGCTATTTCCGCGCTTGCGGCGTTTATGTTCTCTTTCTTTTCCACGGGAACGGTTTTGTACGGATATAAAGATTACGAAAATCTTTCCGCAATGCCCATAAAAAGCGGCACCGTTGTTTTAAGCAAGCTGTTTTATATGTACGCGGCAGACGTGGGCTTTGCAATCTTGCTCCTCGCTCCCACCGCCGTAAACTACGTTAATCTGTTCGGCGGCGTGTTTAAGAAGGAAGAAATCGTCGCGCTGACCGTGAGCGTGCTGTTTTCGCCTATGATAACGCTTGCGCTTTCGGTGATTATAGGAACGTTTACTTCGGTAATAGGCTCGTTTTTCCGCAAGAAAAACGTGGCGCAGACGATTATTCTTTCGCTCTTTACAGTCGGTTTAATCGCGCTTTCCTTCCTTTTCGGGTTCGAGGGCGGTTTGGGCGGGGAAGAGGCTTACGAAAACGGCACAATTTCCAAGTTATACTTTTTAATGCCTCTTCTGATAAAGGCTATGAGCGACTTAAAATATTCCTTGATTTTTGCCGCCGTAAACCTTGTTTCGCTTGCGGCGGTTACGGTTTTCGTGTGTCTTTCTTATAAAAAGCTGAACACCGTTATAACCGCAAAGCGCACGAATAAAAATTTCAGGCTCGGCGAATATAAAGGCAAAAGCACCTTTTCGGCGCTCATTTCAAGGGAGAAAAGTTTGCTTTTTTCCTGCCCGACGTACGTTATAAACGGCGTTATGGGCGCGGTGATTTCCATAGTTATTTCCATAGCGTTTGCGGCGTTTATAAAAAGCCGCTCCAACGGTTTTCCCGAAATGCTTGCGGAAAGTTTCTCCGTTATGACGTACGCGCCCGCGATTTTCTCGTTTTGCTATCTGCTTGCGCCGACTTCCGGCTGCGCTATATCCATAGAGGGGAACAGATTCTGGGCGATAAGGGCGATACCCGTTTCTCAGAAAGCGATATTCAACGCCAAAATCGCGATTGCGCTGATAATATACGGTGTTTCCGCGCTTGCTTTCGCGCTGATTACGGGAATAGTTCTTTCATATAATTTTGCGGATATATTGCTTATACTTTATAACGGGTTAAGCATTGCCGCGTTTGCCGCCTGCGGCGGGCTTTTGGTCAATATACTTTTGCCCAAAATGAATTGGGAACATGAAAATCAGGCGGTAAAATCTTCCGCTTCCACTTTCGTTACCATGATAGCGGCGTTCGCGTTTGCGACGGCGTACTTTTTCCTCGGGAACGAAGTTATGAAAGCGGAGTTTCCGATAAGAACATATCTGGCTCTTACGGCTTCTTTAACGTTCGTTATCGCCGCGATATGCTATATCTTTACGATGAAAAAGGGCGAAGAGATACTTTTAAGAAAAATAGACGGATAGATTTACGCGGCGGCGGGAAGTCTCCCGCCGCCGAAAGACTATTATAAAGGTATGAACGGCGAAAAAAAGAAGAAAACTATTATAAACGCGTGCATAACCGCGGCGACCTTCGCCCTTGCCGCGTTTTATCTTACGAGAAGCAAAATCGTCACGGCGGAAGCGATAAAACGAATCGGCGCGGGCGACTGTTTTATCGTGCTGTGTTTTTTCCTTTTCGCAATGCTCCTTTACGCCGCGACGGATTTTTTCGTTTACCGCACCGTTTCCGATAAAATGCCGTACCGCAAATGCGTTATGAACACTTTGGCGGGGAACCTCGGCTCTAACGTGACGCCCTTAAAAAGCGGTCATTTCCCTTTAATGGCTTATTATAAATGCGTTACTGGTATAAACGCGGAAGAATCGGTTACGGGGCTTATAAAATGCCAGATAGTTTACAGCACCGCCTCCACCGCGGCATATCTGGTGCTGTGCGCGGCGATGCTTATAACGGGTTCCTCTTTCCTTGCGGGAGAAGTGTACGTAAAAACGTGGATAGTTGCGGCGATAGGGTTTGCCTTCCATGCGGGTGTGCTTGCGGCGGTACTTACACTTTCGTTCAACAAAAGGTTGCAGGAATTCTGTCTGAAAGTATGGGCGGGATTTTTATCTAAAATAAAAAAGATAACGGATAAATCGGAATATATAGCGCAAAAAAAGGAATGGTTCGACAGGTACAGAAAAGAAACTTCGGCGATATATAAAAAGTTTTATAAATATATCCCCGCAGTATTTTTTTACGGGCTGTTTATGGCGGCTTTCGGAAGCGTGCAATATTTTTCTTATCTCGTGCTTACGGGGGAAG
>CAKQEE010000172.1 GCA_934230055.1 uncultured Clostridia bacterium | reverse complement strand
AGCTTTATGGACGAAGTGGAAGTCGTTTCCGCAAAAGGTAAGGGTACGAAAATTTATATGACTAAAAACATATAATATCGGAGAGTTATGCTTAATTGTGAAGAGCTTAACGAATGTTTAAGGTCTGCGAAAAACGGGGATAAAAGCGCGAAAGAACGTATTTATACCGAAAATGCGCCGCTTATCAAAAGCATCGTAAAACGATTTAAGGGCAAAGGCGTGGAATACGACGATCTGTATCAGATTGCCTCGATAGGCTTTTTAAAAGCAATAAAGAATTACGACGAAAGCTTCGGCGTGAAATTTTCAACCTACACCGTTCCGATGGTGATAGGTGAAATAAAACGATATATGCGCGATAACGGAGCGATAAAGGTTTCGAGAAATCTTAAAATACTTGCTAATAAAATAAACAAATATATAGACGCCTATCAAACGACAAACGACAAATCGCCCACGGTGGAACATTTATCCGAACGCTTCGGTATAACGCCAGAAGAGGTTGCGGAAGCCTTGGACAGCGCAAAAATGCCCCTTTCCATATACGACAAATTCGAGGACGAGGATGACGCGCAGGAGCTTATAGATAAAATACCCTCGGGGGAAAAAGAAGAAGATATTCTTAACAAGATTATGCTTAACGGCGTTATAGAAGGTCTTACGGAGAGGGAAAGGAAAATAGTTGTGTTAAGATATTTTCGAGATAAAACGCAATCTGAAATAGCGGAAAATTTAGGGCTTTCGCAAGTGCAGATTTCTCGTCTCGAAAATAAAATTCTCAATAAAATCAGAGCAAAATTCTAAAACAAAAAAGAATCTAAATCTTAAATAACGCGCAAAAACGCCGATAGCAATAAGGTAAAAACGCGGGAAAACCCGAAAAAACGTTTGTTTTGCCTTAATACTGTCGGCGATTTTTTAAGATTTTTATAAGTTTTTATCGTTTTTCTTAATTTTCGGAACAGGCTATCTTTCTCGCAACGTAAACGCCGCTTGCAGAAGCGTGGGAAAGTGAGTGCGTTACTCCGCTGCCGTCGCCTATAACGTATAAACCTTTCAGCTTCGTTTCAAGGTTATTATCTATTTCTACCTGCATATTATAGAACTTTACTTCCACGCCGTAAAGCAGGGTATCGTCGTTAGCGGTGCCGGGCGCTATTTTGTCGAGCGCGTAAATCATTTCTATAATGCCGTCTAAAATACGCTTCGGCAGAACGAGACTTAAATCGCCGGGGGTTGCGGAAAGGGTAGGTACGGTAACGTTTTCTTCTATACGCTTAACGGTACTTCTTCTTCCTCTTATAAGGTCGCCGAATCTTTGTACGATTACGCCGCCGCCGAGCATATTGGAAAGTCTTGCGATGCTTTCCGCATAGCCGTTGCTATCTTTAAACGGTTCGGAAAAATGTTTGGAAACGAGAAGCGCGAAGTTCGTGTTGCCCGTTTTTTTCTTTTCGTCCTCGAAACTGTGTCCGTTTACAGTAACTATTCCGTTAGTGTTTTCGTTTACGACGATTCCGTTCGGGTTCATACAGAACGTCCTTACGTTATCCTCGAATTTTTCCGTTCTGTAAACGATTTTACTTTCGTAAAGTTCGTCCGTCAGGGTAGAGAATATTTCGGCGGGAAGCTCTACTCTCACGCCTATGTCCACACGGTTGGATTTGGTGGGGATATCCAGCTTTTTGCAAAGTCCTTCCATCCAGCTGCTCCCGCTTCTGCCTACGGAAATCACGCAGTCTTTACAAGTGTATTCTCCGTCCTTCGCCACAACGGAAAAGCCGCCTTCTATAACCTTTATGTCGGTTACGGGGCAATCGAAGTGGAAGTCGGTTTTATCTTTAATAGCGTTATAAAAGTTTTGAAGCACTACGTAGTTTTTATCGGTGCCGAGATGCCTTACTTTTGCGTCTAAAAGGTGAAGCTTATTTTGTAAACACACCTTTTTAAGCCTCGTACCCGCGGTGGAATACATCTTCGTGCCTTCGCCGCCGTACTGCATGTTTATATCGTCTACGTATTGCATAAGCTCTATAGCTTCTTCCTTGCCGATATATTCGTGCAGCGTGCCGCCGAAATCGTTGGTAATATTATATTTTCCGTCCGAAAACGCGCCCGCGCCGCCGAAGCCGGACATTATGGAACAGGTTTTGCAACCGATACAGCTTTTAACGTTTTTGCCGTCTATGGGGCATTTTCTGCTGCTTAACGAATGTCCCGTTTCAAAAACAGCCACTTTAAGTTCGGGGCTTTTTTTTGCGAGTTCGTATGCGGCGAAAATTCCGCCGGGACCTGCGCCTACGATTATAACGTCGTAATTCATTTCGTTCTCCTCGGTTCAGCTCGTTGCGAATATGTAAAAAGCTTTCGGCTGAATATCGCGTCTATTATATCACCAAAAAATAATATTATCAAACAATTTTATCGGGTTTTATTCTTTTGCTTGATTTTGCTTTAAATTTGTGTATAATATTCACGGAGGCGGCTTATGAAGATAACTTTAAATCCCGATAAAGAAGTGGTTAAAACCGTTAAAGAAGGTTTGGAGAAAAAAGGCGGGTACTGCCCGTGCAGAATAGCCAAAACCGAAGATAATAAATGTATTTGCAAAGAATTCAGGCAGCAGATTGCCGATCCCGATTTCGAGGGGTTTTGCCATTGCAAGCTTTATTATAAATCCAAATAAAGAACGACAGAGAAAAATATGGAAAGCAATAATATAGACGTTAAAAGAAGAGACAGAATACGCTTTTTAAAGAACGTATTCATGACGATTGCCGCGAGCATAGTTTCCGCGCTTGCGATGCACGTTTTTATTTAC
>CAKQEE010000171.1 GCA_934230055.1 uncultured Clostridia bacterium | reverse complement strand
CTATTGGGTAGACGAGCATACGCCGATAAGAAGTTACGACGAGGAAACGGGGAAAATAGAATTTAAGTATAAATCGAGAATGACCATAACTTCGGATTATTCTAAAAACCACCCTTCCGAGTTCCATTATTATTTTGAAAACGTTCCGGAAGCGTTTCATAATCCGAACGAGTGGTACTACGACCGCGAAAACGGAAGAGTGTATTATATTCCCGAAAGCGAAAACGTTTCGCCGGAAGAAATCGTTGCGGTGATGCCTCTTACGGACAGGCTCTTTGACTTTAAGGGGTTGCCGACGGAAAAAATAACGAATATTCGTATAGAAAATCTCGGACTGTTATTTACGGAAACGGAATATCGTTCGTCGCGGAGCGTTGACGGCTGTTGCGATTCGGAAATTTATGCATCAGACGGACAATCTGTAAATAACGGTTTCGGAGCGGTCAACTTTTCCGATGCCGAAAGGTGTTCCGTTGTTAATTGCGAAATAGCGTGCGCGGGGATATATGCTTTGGTTGCGGAAGAAGGGTGCAAGAACGTTGTTTTTACCGATAACGTTATACGCGACGTTTCGGCAGGCGGAATAAAAGTAAAGGGAGGCGCATACGGGTGCGAGATTGAAAAAGAGACTTCGTTTATAAAGCTTTACAATAATAAAATATATAATTTAGGAAGAAGATACGCTTGCGGATGCGGAATTCTCGTTATAGACGCACACGATTGCGAAATTTCGGAAAACGAGGTTCACGACGTCTATTATACGGGTATTTCGGTAGGCTGGTCTTGGGGATATGACAAGAGCAATACTTACGGAAATCTGATAAAGGGAAATCATATTTACCGTATAGGTTACGGGCTTTTATCCGATATGGGCGGAATATACACGCTCGGAATACAGGAAGGCACGATTATAGAAAATAACCTGATTCACGACGTAGAGTCTTATCATTACGGCGGGTGGGGAATATATCTCGACGAGGGGTCTTCGTATATTCTCGTTAAAAATAATATTGTGTATAACACTAAATGCGAAAGCTTCCATATGCATTACGGGAAAAATAACGTTGTAAGAGAAAACGTTTTTGCATTCGGTAAAAGCGGACTTGTCAGAATAACTCTTCCCGAGTTACACGACGGAGTATTGTTTGAGAGTAATATAATGCTTCAAAAAGGGCTACCGATATTCAGCGATAATTACGACTTGACCACAATACAGTTTTTGCATTTCAGCGATAACGTGTTTTACGATTATTCGGGAGAAATGCCTTTTGCCGTATTGCACGGGGGAAAGGAAGAAAGCGTTATAGAATTGCTTGAAAAATTAGGTAAAAATAACGGAAATGAAGTAAGAAAACCCGAGATGGCAGATCCGTTGAACTTTGATTTTGGCAAGAAAGAATAAAATGGCTATAATAAAAAAAATGGATAAGTTGACCGAAAAACTATTAAATTATAAAAAAATAAACTCAGGCAAGTGGGGCAAATGTCATTGTCAAGGAATGACGATGGATAAAGAAAAGAATTATATTTATTATTCTTTCACGACAAAGCTTGTAAAAACCGATCTTAAAGGCAACGTTTTAGGGTACGTCGATAATATAACGGGACATCTCGGTTGTATAGATTTTAACGATGAAGACGGAAAAGTTTATGCTTCGCTCGAATATAAGAACGATGAAATCGGCAGAGAAATATTAAGAAAACTCGGTTATTCGGACGAAAACGTAAAAGACGGCTTTTATATAGCAATATTTGATGCGGAGAAAATAAACCGTAACGGTATGGATGCCGAAACGGACGGGGTTATGAAGACCGCTTATCTTAAAACGGTATATAACGACTTTACGGGTATTACGAAAGACGGTAATAAACGTATTTACGGCTGTTCGGGTATAGACGGACTTGCGATAGGTCCGGATTTCGGTAATGACGGGAATAAAAAATATTTATACGTTGCATACGGAATATACGGTGACGTGAACAGAACGGATAACGACAATCAGGTTATTTTGCAGTACGATATAGAGTTGCTGAATAATACCGCAAAAATTCATAAACAGTCTGAAATGCACACTTCGGGACCTGTTGAAAGGAATAAATTATTTTTATTGACGGGGAATACGACATACGGCGTGCAGAATCTTGAATACGATGAGTTCACAGGGGATTTTATTGCATCGGTCTACGTGGGGCAAAAGAAAAATTTTCCGAATTATACCACTTTCGTTATAGACGGAAGTATCGCGCCTATTAACGTGAACGGGGAAAAGTTTTTAACGTTAAAAAAATGCGGTTTGACACGAGATAAGATAAGCGGATTTTATCAATATCTCGGCGGGGTTGAGATCGGTTCTATGGGTATGCACTCCGTGGGAAACGGTTTGTTTTATATAGTAAATCCGCAATGGGAGGACGGCGACAACCTGTACGTTTATTCGGAACTATATAGAATAGACGAATCGAAAATCGATGCGCTGTTTGAAAAAGTCGATTAGATTAAGAATAATAAAAAATCTATAGGGGGACACGTGAAAAAGACAAGAAAAACCGAGCTTGTCAATCAGTTGATCTTTGATTTTAACAAAAGAAAATAGTGGAAATTTAAAAACAGCGGCGTTGACATACCATTTCAACGCCGCTGTTTTTAAACGGATTTATTGTTTTTTCTGTAAGAAAGCGGGGTTTCGCGAAAGCTTTTTTTGAACAGTCCCGAGAAGTATCCTTGATTGTCAAGCCCTATTTCGCCTGTGATATAAGAAATGCTGTAATCGGTATTCCGCAGTAAATACGCCGCGTAATTCAGCTTTAATTGCGTAAAATAATGTGTCAGGGATACGC
>CAKQEE010000170.1 GCA_934230055.1 uncultured Clostridia bacterium | reverse complement strand
GGATATTTGTCTTTACGTAAACAGCCCCGGCGGAAGCGTTACCGCGGGACTTGCGATTTACGACACGATGAACTATATAAAGTGCGACGTAAGCACCATATGCATCGGTCTTGCGGCAAGCATGGGTGCGTTTTTGCTTTCCAGCGGAACAAAAGGTAAAAGATACGCTCTTCCGAACAGTGAAATTATGATTCATCAGCCGCTTGGCGGGGCGCAAGGTCAGGCGAGCGACATAAAAATTCAGGCTGATCATATACTTAAAACGAAAACGCGTCTCAATAAGATTTTAGCTAAAAACAGCGGAAAACCGCTCGATCAGGTGGAAAAGGACACCGACAGAGACAATTATTTGTCGGCGGAAGATGCAAAAGAATACGGACTTATAGACGAGATATTCGTTAAACGCCCGTAAACAAAAACGGAGAATTATGAGTAAAGATAAAGATCAGTTGTTTTGTTCCTTTTGCGGAAAGCCGAAGGAACTTGTAAAACGCCTTATCGCGGGACCTAACGGAATTTACATTTGCGACGAATGTATAGAGGTTTGCCGCGAGGTAATGAAAGAGGATGAAAGGAAAGCGGGCGGAGATACGCAAAAGGTTGCCCTTTTGAAACCCGCCGAAATCAAAAGTCGCCTCGACGAATATATAATCGGTCAGGATGAAGCGAAAAAAGTGCTTTCCGTGGCTGTTTATAATCATTATAAAAGAATTAACAGCGTTTCCGAAAAAGGCGACGTGGAGCTTGATAAAAGCAACATATTGCTTTTAGGTCCTACCGGCAGCGGTAAAACGCTCCTTGCGAGAACCCTTGCAAAGATTTTAGACGTGCCTTTCGCGGTGGCGGACGCTACCACGCTTACGGAAGCCGGCTACGTCGGCGAGGACGTTGAAAACATTCTGTTAAAACTTATTCAGTCTGCCGATTACGACGTGGAAAAGGCTCAAAAGGGCATCGTTTATATAGACGAAATAGATAAAATCGCCAGAAAGTCTGAAAACGTTTCCATTACGAGAGACGTTTCGGGCGAAGGCGTTCAACAGGCACTTCTTAAAATTATAGAAAGCACGGTGGCGAGCGTTCCTCCGCAAGGCGGAAGAAAACACCCGCAGCAGGAATGTATCAGAATAGATACGACTAACATATTGTTTATTTGCGGCGGCGCGTTCGTAGGTCTCGATTCCATAATCGCAAAGCGTGAAAAGAACGCTTCTTTAGGCTTCGGCGGATACGTGGAAAAAGCGGACGTCGATGATAAGGATATGATACGCGACGTTCAGCCGCAAGACCTTATCAAGTACGGTCTTATTCCCGAATTCGTGGGGCGAGTGCCGATAACCGTCGGCTTGCACCCGTTAGACGAAAAAGCACTCGTGAACATACTTACCGAGCCGAAAAACGCGCTCGTCAAGCAATATAAAAAGCTCATCGGTCTCGATAACGTAGAACTTGAAATAACCGACGGAGCGGTTGCGGCGGTCGCAAAGCGCGCGATAGAACTTAAAACGGGCGCGAGAGGACTTCGTACCATACTCGAAAACATTATGATAGACACTATGTACGACCTTCCTTCCGAAGCGGACGTAGAAAAGGTTATCGTAGACGAAAGTGTGGTCGTTAAGGGCGAAAAACCCAAAATCGTAAAAAAGAAAATCGCTTAAAAAGCGTTTTGACGCGGTGAAATACTTATGAAAGACTGTTTCGAGGTACGCTATAATCTTGATAAAATGACTGCGGGAAACGCGCCCGATATTGCAGGCGCGCTCTCCGCGCTGTTCGGAAATCCAAAGTCGGAGCTTGAAGAAAGTATCGCATACTATAACGAAAAGGCGAGCGAAAACGCTTCCGAGCTAAAAAAACGGCTCGGCGAAACGGCAAATCGTTTTTCGGATAAAAAAATAGCTTTCTTCGGCGATTCCATAACGAGCGACAGATTAAGCTACGCTAATTTGATAATTCGTTCGGGAATATTCGCGGCGGCAAAAGAATTCGCGATTTCGGGAATATCCTCGAGCGTTATGCTTCAAATTCTGTGCGGAGGCATAAAGTCCGATAAATACGACTACGCTTGTATTTACATAGGCACTAACGACGAATATCGGATAGACGAGAAAGGGAATACTCTTATAAGTCTTGCGGAATACGAAAGAAATATCCGCCTTTCCGCGGGAAAAATCAAGGCGACGGGCGCGCGCGGCGTGTTTGTCAAAATCATCGGCAGAAAGGACGATTTCGGTATTTGTCCGCCCGAAGGCTTTAACGAGGTTTTAGACCGCGTGGCAAAGGAGTTTGGGTTTATCGTTGCGGACGTTAAGGATATAAACCCGCGATATATCGAAGATAACATTCACCTAAGCGAGGATTCGCAGCTTCGTTTGGCGGAACATCTTGTAAAAACGATAGAAAAATTTTCTTAAAAACCTTAAAAATTTAATAAAAACATATAAAAATCGTTTGACAACCTATTGACTCATAGTATATAATATGTAGGCTGTGTAATCTGGGTTGATACGGGAAGTTACTGAAATTCGTTGGTGACAGCGACAGATAATTTCCGTTGACAAGTGTGGAGGCATGACCTCTGCGACTAACTTCAAACGAAGAAAGGGTAAAGTCATTCGCAGCGACTTAAAAAGTTAAGTATCGGCGAATGATTTTTTTATTTACCTTTTCGCGACACGCACGGCGGAGTTTACAGCAACACGGCAGAAAAAAGAGTTAGGTAAAAAGGAGTACAAAAATGGCAAGTCAGAAAATCAGAATCAAGCTTATGTCTTACGACGTGGAACTGCTCGACGGCGCGGCTTCCAAAATCGTGTAAACCATTCAGAAATCGGGCGCGAAGCTAAGCGGACCTATTCCG
>CAKQEE010000169.1 GCA_934230055.1 uncultured Clostridia bacterium | reverse complement strand
GGTTATATCCGCTCTGGAAATTGCCGCGCTAAATGACGTGCTTTCCGCAACATAGACGGAAGCAAGGAAGTTATTGTTTTTTTCGTCGATAAGCTCTTCGTTCGTGATCGTTCCCGCGGTAACGATCCTTACAACGTCTCTTTGAACGAGTTCTCTGCCGTTCGGCTCCGTGAGCTGCTCGCAAATGGCAACCTTTTCGCCGAGCGAAACGAGCTTTGAAAGGTATATATCGACCGCGTGAAAAGGAACACCGCACATCGGCGCGCGTTCGCTAAGCCCGCAAGCCCTGCCGGTAAGAGTTAAATCGAGCAATTTAGAAGCTTTTACCGCGTCGTCGAAAAACATCTCGTAAAAGTCACCGAGTCTGTAAAATATTATACAATCGGGATATTTCTCTTTAATTTCCAGATAGTGTCTCATCATCGAGGACACTTCATTCTTATTTATGTCAGACATATTTTAATACCTTATCATTAGAAATTATCTATCAATCTACGATTTCACCCAAAAGCGACATACCGCCGGTTGAGGTTATTTTTACGTTTATAAACTCGCCGATAGGATTTTCTTGCGAACCCGCCGAAAAATACGCCATTCTACCCCTCGTATCCCTTCCGAGATATTTTTTCTTTTTTTCGTCGTAACCCTCGCAAAGTATTTCTATCGTTTTGCCAAGGTATTCCTTGGACTGCCGTCTGTTCTCCGCGTTTTGCAACTCGATAAGTTTCATTACGCGCCGTTTTGAAGTTTCTTCGTCGATTTGCCCTTCCATTTTTGCCGCAGGCGTCCCCTCTCTCGGAGAGTACACAAAGGTAAACGCCCCCGAAAACCTCACTTTCTTCATAAGATTATACGTACAAAGGAAATCTTCCTCAGTTTCCGTGGGGAAGCCCACCATAACGTCCGTCGTTATTGCGATTTCGGGAATATACTCACGCAACATTTCCACTTTTTTTAAGTAATCTTCAGCGGTATAACGCCTGTTCATCAACTTAAGCACCCTGTCGGAACCCGCCTGAACGGGCAAATGGAAACTTAAACAGGTTTTATCGCTTTGCGCAATAGCTTTTACAAGCTCTTCCGAAAGATCTTTCGGGTGATTCGTCATAAAGCGCAACCTGAATTTGCCTTCGATTTTGGAAATTTCCCTGATAAGCGACGGAAAATCCGCATTTTCAAGGTCATGCCCGTAAGAATTTACGTTTTGACCTAAAAGAGTTATCTCTTTATATCCTTCCGAAATCAACTCTCTGCATTCTTTAATAATCTCTTCGGGTAACCTGCTTCTTTCTCTGCCCCTTACGTAGGGAACTATGCAATAAGTACAAAAATTATTGCAGCCGTATGTAATATTTACCCACGCGTTCGGATAACTCGTTCTGGTTTTAGGCGTACCCTCTATAACCTCGCCTTCTTTTTCCCAAACGTCAAGCACGCTCTTTTTTGCGGCAATTTCACGGTCTAAAAGCTCGCCGAACTTTTCAAGATTATGGGTACCGAAAATAATATTTATAAACGGAAACTCTTTTTTAAGCTTTTCCGCGTACCCGCCTTGTTGAGTCATGCACCCGCCGACGGCAATTATCAGGTCCTTATTTTTTCTTTTAAGCTGTTTCAAGGCGCCGATATTCCCCTCTGCCTTTTTCTCGGCGTTTTCCCTTATACAACAGGTATTAAAAACTATAATATCGGCATTCTGCTCTTTTTCGCAAGGCGCGTATCCGCGCGAGGTTAATATTCCGGCTATTTTCTCTGATTCGTGCAGGTTCATCTGACAGCCGTAAGTTATAATTTTATATTTTAAGCCTTTATTATCCATATTAAGTATCATAGACTAAAAATCGAATTTTGTCAATTTTATGAAAGACTTTTTAGCATAAAGATAAATAACTTAAACATACTACTTACGTTATGAAAAAGAAGCTTTGGATAAAAATACCGATAATATTACTTCTTTCCGTTTTTGCGCTGATATGTATATTGCTTTCGGTATTTTTTATAATGACCGCGGCATTAAAAATCGACGACGAAAAACTCGTCAACGTTGAAAGCGGTTACGAATACTACGACTCTTGCGGCGAACTTCTTGCGGAAGAATACGCGGGGAATTCCGTGACGAGCGGCGACAAAATACCCGACCATGTTAAAAACGCGTTTATCGCAATAGAAGATAAGCGTTTTTATAACCACAAAGGGATAGATTTTAAAGCCGTTTTAAGGTCGGTAGTAAATAATATAAAAAACCGCTCGTTCAAAGAGGGCGGTTCAACCATAACTCAACAGCTCGTTAAAAACACTCACCTTTCGGGAGAAAAAACTTTTAAAAGAAAAATTTCCGAAATGAGACTCGCCTTGGAACTCGAAAAAAAGTACGACAAAGACGAAATTCTGGAAAAATATTTAAATACCATCTACTTCGGTTGTGGCGCGTACGGCATAGCGGACGCTTCTAAAACGTACTTTGAAAAGTCTCCCGAAGAACTTTCCGTCAACGAAGCCGCCGTTCTCGCCGCCGTCGTTAAAGCACCTTCTCAATATTCACCTGTTACCAATCGGGATAAATGCGAAACCCGAAAAAATCTCGTACTAAAAGAAATGTTTGCCCAAAACTTTATAGAAAAAAGCGAATATGAAAAGTGTTTATACTCTTTTCCGACAATAAAAATCAAAAACTCACAAAAAAACGACTTTTACGACTACACATATCTCGTAAAAAATGAAATATCTTCACTGTCCGACGACGGAAATTTTTCATATTACGGTAAAAAAAGAAAAATTTACACATCTCTAGAAAAGGAAAATCAGCAAATTCTTGAAACAACCATAAAAAACAGCGACGATAATTGTGAAAAAACCGCCGTTTTATTA
>CAKQEE010000168.1 GCA_934230055.1 uncultured Clostridia bacterium | reverse complement strand
CGGCAATATTGATCGATTTTGTACCGTCAGTAAGCAAAATCTCCTGTACGGAAGCCACCTTTTTATCGATTTCGTCGCTTTCGGATTGCGACAGCATAATCGACTTTATTTTGTCCAGCGTATCGTTGGATAAGCCTATATATTCTATAAGATAGTTATATACTGCCTCGTTAATATCGCCGTTATCGGTATAAGCCGACTTTAACGTATCAATGAAAAGCCCCATAGCGACGTAGTTTCCGCCGTCATTTTGCATCACGCCCGTTTCCGTAAAAGTTTTATTATCCGCAGTCAAAGAACTTCTCAAACGCTTTCCGTATCTCGAAATAGTCGTTAATTCATAGTCTTTTATAAGAGATTGCTCATCGACACCGAGTAATCCGTTGATTAAAAGAGCCAACGTTCCCGTTCTGTCCGCGCCCGCGTTACAATGAAAATATATAGGATAATTGTTTTTTTCCGCGAGCAACTCGAAAATTTGCTTTATAGCGTTTTTATTATTCGCGTCGAAATTGCCCGATTTTTCGCTTTTGTCAAGGTTCGACCACGTTTCGTAATCGAGAACGTTGGCGTATTGACCTAACGGAATCTTGATATAATTTACGCCTTCGCCGATAGCGTTTTCCGTCTGTCCGCCGTCATCGCCGGTCGATCTCAAATCGATTTCCGTTTTTATCTTAAGCGAATCGAGCATTTCGCTTTTTCCTTCTTCGGTAATCGCTTCTCCGCTCGTCGTTCCGTTCAATTTCCCGCCGCGATATAAAAGTCCGTAATTCACTTCCCCGGTCGTTGTTTCATACCCGCCCAGATCGCGCGCGTTAGAAACGCCGTCGACATAAATAGTTCTGACCTTGCTCTCTTCCGTCGTGAACGTACCTACCGCCGACTCGTCGCCGGAATACGTTCCTTTTACCTTCCAATAATAAGTCGTTCCGGGAAGCAGATTATATAAATCAATCGTGGGAGTATATCCGAAAACTTTTTCAACGGTTGCATCCTCAAACGCTTGATTTTCCGATAAATATACGGTGTAAAACGCGCTCCCGTTTTGTTTCCACGAAAGCGTAACTTTCTTAACCCAATCATCGCTGCGCTGATTTTTAAGCAATGCGTCAATCTGCGCCTCGTCTCCTTCAGCCGACAGATATTCTTCAACGGCGTCGCCCACGATATCTACCGTTTCGCCGTTATGCAAAGCGGTAAGTTCAATCGTTTTATTCGCTTTGTTTATGGCATAGACGACAAAAGCAGAGATTGCGCAACTTACAGACATAATCGACAATAAAATAACAATAAGAGCAATCTTTTTTGACTTCATCATTTTACCTCTTTTTATTTTAGACATTACACCTACACTGTACTACTGTAAGTATACCACGCATTAAAATTCGCTTATAGGAAAAATGGCGTAGAATTTTGTATAATCGGTTTTATTTATTTGACTTTCATGTTGGATAACAATATAATGATAAAAAAACAAGGGAGGAAGAAAATAATTGCATCCAAAAATCTTACCCGAATCCGGGAAAAGCAATCAATATTACGACATTGCTTTTTACACAAACTATTTCATCTTCAAAGATTACAAAAATTTCTTTTTGTGCAGCGCATATTATCACGATAAATCTCAAATATTCCCGATACTTATGCACCAACATTCATTCTATGAAATCAATATTATTACTCGCGGGAGCGGTTGGCATTATATCGAAAATCAATGTATAGAAGCAAAACTCGGCAGCGTATTCGTAATTTCACCGAACATTAAACACGGATATTACACCGACAACTCAGATAATTTCGAAGTTTACCATATTCTTTTGAGTTCTCAGTTTATGGATAAATTTAAAGACGAGCTGGAAGGCATAAACGGATATAAAACAATGTTTGAAATTGAGCCGATTATGCGTACGAACTTAAAAGATGCCGTTTTGCTTGTTCTTTCGGATAAAGAACTTTCACATTTTAAAACAGACTTTGACGAACTGGCGACTTTATCCAAAAAACAAGACGTATCGAGCAACGTTGCCGTAATAGGGAAATCTCTATATTTAATTTCCATGTTTTGCAATCTTCTCGTTGCTCATCATGGTAATATAATCCGAAAAAACGACGGTAATAACGATAAACAAATCGATATTTTGAGCATTATAAAAACCATTGAATATATTCAAAACAACTATGCTGAAAAAATAACGATAAACGAACTCGCCAAACTCGCAAAAATGTCCCGTTCTGTTTTTGTAAAACAATTCGAGCATTACACAAACAGCACTGTAAATAACTACATTATGAATACTCGGCTGGAAAAAGCAATTTCGCTATTAAATACAAATACATCTGTTTCAAAAATCGCACAAGATTGCGGTTTTTTCGATTCGTCGCACTTTTCCCGATACTTCAAACAAACTATAGGGTGTTCCCCGCTCGAATACAGAAAAAAACAAAACGGTAATCAGTCACCATCTTAAACGCATTTGTAATTATTTTTTGTTATCATTATAAAATAAAGATTAAACATCCGTTTACAATCGCCTATTATTAAAGAATTTTATCTTCTTCAAGATGTAACGATTTAAGCCACCTTTCTTTTTCTTGTTTTATCTTTTCGCAACTCGCTCCGCCGGGATTACAATACGATAACAATAAGCCGAAACATTTTACGTAACAATTTAAAATTTCTCAAAAAAGTAAAGCCGCACGTTTCCATGCGACTTTACCCTTAAATATAAACTATGTGATGTTAAAATTTGAACAAGTCAAATTTTAAGTTTCTGAAAGCAACTCCCACAATAAATTGTGTATCACAGTTTGAAATATGGCGAAGTTGCAAACCTTTGCAAGCAAGTTTCCAACTTCTTATATTATAAA
>CAKQEE010000167.1 GCA_934230055.1 uncultured Clostridia bacterium | reverse complement strand
GTCGGCATACATATTACCGTTATTGAAAACGTAGATATCCGTCACGATGAAACTGTATCCCAAAGACGTCCATAAGTCTATGTCTTCCTCGGTTATCGCAAACCTGATTTGCTCGTAAACCTCTACCCAAGTGTTGTTGGTTACGCTCTGTTTTACCATCGCCGTTTTACCCGCAACTTCGGTATCGCGCGATACTCCGTCGAAATACTCAACGCCGTTCATTTGCATATAAAGGCTGCCTATTTCGACCGACATATCGAAAACGTAAACGTTTACGGAATATCCCACCGTCGAATCGTCGAAGTAGAATATAACGGTATTGTTGCCCTTTTTCAAATACTCCGAAGAAACGCGATAATCCGAGTCGATCTCGATTGCGTTATCGTTTTCATCCGCAATGCCGCTTAATTTCTTCTTGCCTGCTTCCTTCAACAAATCGTCTATCGGAAGCACGGCGTAGCCATCTAACATAGTAATCTTCATCTGATATTCGAGAACTACTATCGGGTTTTTAACGGTTACGACGACCTCCGCCGACCGATAAATTTCGGACTTGTATTCCGTCGTAAAAGTAAACGCCGTTTCGCCTTTTTTGATTGCGACAAACTTGCCGTCCTCAAAACGGGCTATCGTACCCTTTACGTCGCTGTCCTTTTCCGTTACGACAAATTCGACGGGCTGTTCTACGTCGTTGTCTATAAACCTTATATCGTATCGTTCCGAAACGTTAAACTCGTAACCTTCAACCTCTTCGGAATAAAGCTCGACCTTCGTTTTGGCGGTTTGAATATATATCGGCTCGCTTACGGTTACGCCGACGACTTTCTTCAACGAAAAACCGCGCCATTCCGTTTCTATCGTTATCAGTCCGTTTCCCACGCTCAAAGCCGATATTTCACCGGTTTCGGAATTTGCGGAAATTAACGACTGCTCCGAAACGTTAAACCTGAAATTACTTTCGTAATAATAATTTCCGTTATAAGTAATTCTGGGCTCTACCGCGTATTTATCGCCGCGATACAATTCGACGTCGTCTTTTGCAACCACGATCATCGGTACGATACCGTCGTTCGTAACGGTAACGGTACACTTTGCATAAAAATCGTCGTTTTCGGCGGTAATTACCGCCGTTCCTTCGTTAATCGCCATAACGTGTCCGTCCGCTTCGACAGTCGCTACGCTTTCGTTCGAGCTGCTCCACGTCAAAAGCATAACGTCGTAGCCGTCTTCAAATTCCAAATAAAAATCTTCGTTTATTTCCGCGGTATAAACGAGATAGTTCAAATTGAACTTCTCTACGGGACCCGAAGGCTCCGGCGGAGAAGGCGGAGGCGTCGGATTTCCGCCGCAATCGCAACCGACAAAACAGCCAACCATAATTATCGACAGTATCGAAAGAAAAGTTATAAAAAATCTTTTCATAGTCTTCCTCCTTATACGACCCAATTCATAAGCAGACCGGATACGGTCGTTCCGACTTCTCCGAGTTTAGAAAATCCGAATTCTCTGATGTCTGCGGCAAATTGTTTTTTATACTCTGCTATATCCCCGGAATAAGTATTATAGGAATAGTAGTTTACAAACATATACAAAACGGTCAGTCTTTCTGAGGCGATCATTTTGTAGTATCTGTTATACGTTTCCAAATCCACTTTTTTCAGATACTCTATATCCCCGACCGCCCCGTTCAAAAGACCGAGCCAATCGGTAAGAACGGACTTACTCCAGAATTTTTCTCCGTCGATATTCCTGTTCTGTACAGACCTGTTTCCCGAATAATCTGCGGTGTTGTCAATCAGATTTTTGCAGTATACTCTGTTCGAGGTATAAAATTCGAGCATCTTATCGGCAGCGGGACCGTAACAATTCTTAAAAAAGTTTTCGGTTAAACGCCCAACGTCCGCGTCTTTATCCCAAGCCAGTTTGGCGTTGAGATAACCTTTAAGATTTCCCCAGGCACAACTGCCTTCGAGCAACGAATACTGCGCCTGATCGAAGATATATTTCGCGTGAACCTCGTTGGCGAACTTATACCAATCCTGCATTCCGTTAAAATTATCGTAGTATACGACGTAGTTAAAAAACATCGTGCTGTAAAGCCATAAATACATATTATCGCTTACCGCGTTCCACGCTTTCATCGTGTTATAAACCGATTTGTTTGCGGAATCGTACGGCGATTTCGTATAATCGGCTTCTATCGGAGCATAGAAAACCGAAACGCCGTCCGCACAATGAATACCGTTATTCGGAGTAAACTCTCCGGTAGTATCGTTATAGGTAACGGGCGCGTCTACCGTAGAATAATACGCGAAAAATATAATATCGAGATCTCTTGCATATTCGCTGCCTTCGCCCGCGAACCAAGCGTCAACTTTTTTACGTAAGTCGTTTACGAAAAGTATCACGCAAGCAGAGTTCGCCCCGTACGTCGATTTAACGCTTTGACAAGCCTCGCAAGAACAAAACGTATTTTCGTCCTGTATGGTAAAGGTAATAACCTGTCTCGTCCTGTCGGTCATAAGACAAGACTTCATCGTTTCAAAACACGCGTCCTGTAATGCCGCGTATTCGGTTTTATCTCCCCTCGCGGTGTAACAAAGCTGCGTTCCGTCCGTAGAATACCAAAAGCTCTCGTGACCGGCGTCTTTTCCTTTGATATACGCCAAAGAGTTGTGAACCTGAAAACCGTTAACGGTTATAAACGGATCGAAATAGTATTTCAATCTCATTCTGTTTGCAACCGTCGTATCTCCCGCCTGATAACCGTATCCCGTGCTTCTGAATTCTATATCCGGAACGTTTATTACGTCGTTATACTTCCTTAATTCAAGCTTTTGAACGTTTTTATCGAGCGAGTAAATATCGGTATAATTCTACTCGAAATTAAGCGTAT
>CAKQEE010000166.1 GCA_934230055.1 uncultured Clostridia bacterium | reverse complement strand
ATACTTATCGGCGCGGGACTTGTGATTTTTTGCCTCGTTATTATCGTTTATCAGCTTAAAAAAAGAAAAAAACTTACTGACGGCGGCAAATCGGAAAAAGGCAGGTCGAAAGATTCTTTCACCGCTTCGCGAAAAAAAAGCTCTCTTCCCTTTCAGCGATAATTTATCGGCGAAAATTAAAAGCACACACCCAAAACGAAAAATCGGCAAAATCACAGATAAAGACAACGAAAAACGCGGCGGCGCGGGAAATTCCCGCTCCGCCTTTTATATTATATTATTCTTTTCCTTTTAGTTCTGTTTTTTGCGAGCTTTTTTGCCGGTTTTTTGCTCTTGCGTTCTTTGTTTGAATTTACTTGCGCGTTCTTTTCGCGCATTTTTCTTGCATTTTTCGTATTTGTATTAACTATACGCGCCGACTATAAAAAACTAAACGCGCACTTCGGAAAGGTTTACCCCCTCTCCTATCGTAAACGGCGTTTTTTCGCCTTCCGTTAAGAACTCGAATTCTCTGTCCGCGTCGAAACGTTCCGCGTTCAAAGAAGCCGCAAGCTTGCTTATGGAAACCTCGTAAGCCGTCATAATCTTCACTTCGTCGTCGTAAAGCCTTTTTTGATACTCCCTGCTTTGTATTCTGCCCGCAATGGCTATTTTTTCGCCCACGGTAAGATTCTTTGCAAACCGCGCGTTTCTGCCCCACGCAATGCACGGTATATAATCCGATTTATTATAAGACCTGTTTACGGCGATAAGAATGTCCGCTATTTCCCTATTGAAAGGTGTGGTTCTGTAAACCGTAGGCTTGCAAACGTAGCCCGAAAGCACTATGCTGTTAGGATTTTTCACCGTAACCGAGCCTATAAGCTCCCTTACGAACACGGTAAGCATAAGCTTGCTTTTGCCGTCTATAAGCTTGTTGTAGCTTCTGAATTGCCCTATGGCGTTTATCGTTACGCCGACTTTAAGGTTTTTATCCGCAATCAGCCTTTCGGAAACGGTTACGGGCAAAATATCGCCCTGCCCCGAAAGCCTTTTCACGAGTACGTTCATTTCGTAAAACCCCTCGCCGTACACCTCGTGCGAAAACTCCGCTTCCGTCACGATTTCCCCGCTGATAAAAACTTTATTGTTTTTCTCCGCAAAATTGTTCATATATATTTTCCTCCTTAAAGATTTTCCCTGTTTTCTTCCTTTTTTCTCCGCTTCGGATAGGTCTGCTCGCGCTTTTTATATGCCCGTCATAATCCCGTCGAAAGCCCGTCATAATCCCGTCGAAAGCCCGCCGCGCTTATTTAACGCGCTTATTTGAAACTCTTGTTTAAGCTTTCCGCGTTGCCTGCGTACTCTTCGTTCACCGTTATATCTCTAAATCGCTGTGTTTTACGTTACTGCGTTTTTAACCTGCGTCCCGTCCGATCTTATGCTGTAATTCGTTTTGTAAACCAGTTCGCCTATCGGCACCAAGGTATACCCTTTTCCTTTAAGGGTTTTTATGATGGCGGGCAAAGCTTCCGCCGTGTGCAGACCTTGGTTATGAAAAAGCACTATCGAACCGTTTTTCGCGCGCGAAATCACTCTGTTTTCAATCTCTTTTGCGGAAATATTCTTCCAGTCGAGGCTGTCTACGCTCCATTGCACCGTTATCAGCCCCGCCGCGGTCGCCCGCTCTATCAAAAGGTCGTTATAATCGCCGAACGGCGGGCGAAAAAGCTCTACCTTTTTACCCGTAACCTTTTCTATGGCGTTTACGGAAGTTTTCAGTTCCGCGTCTATCGCCGCCGCTTTTAGCTTGCTCATTTTAGGGTGCGTTGCGGAATGAGTGCCTATCTCGTGTCCCGCGTCACAAATTTTTTTAAGGTATTCGGGATATTTTTCCGCCCAGAATTCCACCGCAAAAAAGGTGCAACGAACGTTTTCATTTTCCATAATCGCAAGAAGCTTATCGGTGTAGTCCGTCCCCCACGCACAGTCGAAGGAAATGGAAAGCTTTTTCTCTTCCGTTTCTACCGCATAAACGGGCAACTTTCTAAAATTGCTTCCGTAAAACACCGCGTAGGCATTAGTTGCGAAAACCGATGCGAGAGCCGCCGCGACAGCCGCCGCAAACATAAGGTACGCAATGATTTTTTTCTTTTTAACAACGACATAATACATTCTAAACCTTCCCGCCGTGCGAATTTTGTCGATTTATTCGTTTTTATAAACGCGATTGTCGTAACGCCCCGTCTCTTTCGACTCGCACTTTTCCCGACAGTAAAATGTATTATCGAGGCAGAAAAAATATGCCTTACGGAAAAACGCGTTTCTTAAAACAACTTTCCGTC
The DNA here is from genome assembly GCA_934230055.1 of uncultured Clostridia bacterium. GTDB lineage: Bacteria > Bacillota > Clostridia > Christensenellales > Borkfalkiaceae > UBA1259. Next base: position 581 of record CAKQEE010000166.1, on the reverse strand, counting down.
ATTAAGAGCTTTGATTCTTGCTGCTACTCCCGAAAAATCTCCCCTCCCCGTCATTTTAAGCCGCGCTTCTTGCCCTACTTCCTAAAAATCTCTTTTATTTTATCCCGCATAACGCAGCCCTTTCTCACGGGAGAAGGTGTCAGCCATTGGCTGACGGATGAGGCGTTATTCTAATTTGTTATCAAGTCATTCTGAGCCTTGCTTCTTGCTGCTGCTCCCGAAAAATCTCTTTCTAATCTTTCGAGATTCTTCATAATCCTGTCAAAGACTGTCCGTTTCAGAATGACAAAGTGGTAAATATAAAAAGCCTCCCTCCGAGAGAAAGGGGAACCGCGTCAGCGGTGGATGGAGCCTTTCGCAAAACATATTTTCTTACATAAGGCACTTTCCCTCAGTCGCCTACATTTCAGCTCCCTCTCGGAGGGTGCCTGCGCTTCTCTAGTCATTCTAAAATTTCCCCGCGGAGCCGCACCCGCGAAGAATTTCATCTAAAATTTTTTATATCTTTTTGCAACGATATAAAAAGAGAAGCCGCCCGGCGTGGGCGGCTTTCCTAATACACAGCTGATTTTTGCAAAATT
>CAKQEE010000165.1 GCA_934230055.1 uncultured Clostridia bacterium | reverse complement strand
GATTAAAATTGGTTTTGATGTCATTTGTTTGTTAATTACGGCGGGTTTGACAGCATTATTTTTGGGTCATCTGGAAGGTCTTGGAATTGGAACTGTTTTGGCTGCGTTTACGATGGGAAAAGGAGTTGGAATTGCAGGAGATTTGCTAGATAAGAAATTAGTATTTTGTCCGGTATTGACAAGACATTATAGTGAAGATTATTGAAAGATAAAAACTGTTAAGATGCGAGTAAGTACAATTTATTTTAAAAGTGATATGGAGGCAACGTTGTTCACAACAGCGCAGCCTCCTTTTTAGAAAAAACATTAAATGAAAATCATGCCTATAAGCAAACAAACAGAAAAGCTAAAAGAAATGAAGATAAAATAGTTTACGGCGACGGAATTGTTGACGGAATAGTTCTTATCGCGCTCGAAGAAGTGCCTTATGCAGAGCTTTATTCGCTAAAAACCTACAAATCGGGGCATAACAAGTCCGTAAAGGTTTTCTTCGATAAAGACGGCGTTCATATCGACGTAAAGGTAAAAATTCATTTTACGCAGTGCGTGTCCGATATGGCTTTCAAGATTCAGGAAACCGTAAGACATAACGTAGAATCAATGACGGAGTATCACGTTGCGGGGGTAAACGTCATCGTTAAGGGCGTTCTTTTCGGTGACGTTACCGTTCGCGATAACAAAGAAGTCTGCTGCACCGAAAAAGAAGCTTCCGCAGCAGAGAACTCCGCTTGCGCGCAAGGAAAGGAAAACGGCGGCGAAGTTCGCTCCGAACAAGCGGCTACGGAAACCGATGAAAAAACGAAGGAAGCCGTAACCGAAGCGGCAGAGGAAAACAAATGAGAACTCTTGCAAGGGAATGTGTTTTTAAGTATATATTTTCACGGCTCTTCAATCCGAACGATGAAGGGCTTTTTGCTGTTTTAACGGCAGACCTTTCCGATAAAGACAAGGAATTTGCGCAAAGTCTTTTATCCGCAATAGACGGAAAAAAAGAGGAATACGAAGACGAGATAGCCGCTATTTCCAAAAATTATCGTGCGGACAGAATTCTTGCCGCCGATAAGTGCGCAATGCTTCTCGGTATGGCGGAACTCGACGCTTTCCGAGATACCGATACGCCGATAGTCGTTGACGAAGCCGTTAAAATCGCGGCGAAATATTCCACGGAAAAAAGCACGGATTTTGTAAACGGTATTCTTGCCGCGTATGCGGAGGAAATTCGCCATGGCTGAAATCATAGACGGCAAAGCTTTGGCGGCTCTGATAAAGGAGCAAACGAAAGCGGACGTAGCCGAGTTTGAAAAAAAGTATAATCGGCGCGTAAAGCTTGCCGTCGTTATGGTAGGGGATAACGCCGCTTCCGCGGTGTACGTTAAAAATAAAATCAGGGCTTGCGAGTTTGTCGGCATAGAATCGCTTTCTTTTAATTTGCCGAGCAACGCTACGCAAAAAGAGGTTGAGGAGATAGTTTCCGCTCTTGCCGCGGATAATTCGGTAGACGGAATTCTGGTTCAGTTGCCGCTACCCGAAACGATAGATGAAAAGAGCGTGCTTGCGCTTATCCCCGACAAAAAGGACGTTGACGGCTTTTCCGAAGCGAACGTCGGAAGACTTATGCTCGGTGAAGAATGTATTTCCGCGTGTACTCCTAACGGGATTATTAAAATGCTTAAAAGCACGGGGGTGGAGCTTTCCGGCAAAAACGCCGTCGTGATCGGCAGGAGCAACATAGTTGGTAAACCTACCGCGCTTTTGCTTCTTAAAGAAAACTGCACCGTTACCGTGTGCCACAGCAAAACGCAGAATATTAAAGACGTTTGCAAAAACGCGGATATTTTGGTGGCGGCGATAGGCAGGGCGGGATTTGTTACTTCGGATTTCGTAAAAGACGGCGCGGTCGTGATAGACGTCGGTATAAACAGAACGGGTAACGGCTTAAAAGGCGACGTCGATTTCGAGGAAGTCTCTAAAAAAGCCTCTTATATATCGCCCGTACCCGGCGGAGTCGGTCCGATGACGATAGCCTGTCTTATGAGAAACGCGTATTTATGTGCGCTCGGGAGAGAAAATGGACGTAGATAAAAAGTATTCGGAGTACGTTTCTCGTTTTGAAAATTCTTTAACCGAGTGCTTAAACGGCTTGGATAAAAACGCGCCGAAGATTATTACGGAAGCTATGGAGTATGCCGTAAGCGACGGCGGGAAAAGGGTTAGACCCGTTTTGTGTTACGCGGCGGCGGAAGCTCTGGGACTGAATTCAGAGGCGGTGAAAAATTTCGCGCTTGCCGTGGAATTTATTCACTCTTATTCGCTCGTTCACGACGATTTGCCCGCAATGGACAACGACGATTACAGAAGAGGTAAATATTCTACCCATAAAAAATTCGGCGAGGCGATAGGAATTCTTGCGGGCGACGCGCTTTTGAACTACGCCTTCGAGCTTTGTTTAAGCGACGAGCATTTCGGTAAAAAGCAGGCGCGCGCTTTGAAAGTTCTTGCCGAATATGCAGGTTACAGCGGAATGGTTGCGGGGCAGGTTATAGACCTTGCGAGCGAAAAGAGCGATTCCGTCGATGAAAAAACGCTTTACGATATGTATATAAATAAGACCTCTAAACTGTTGACCGCGCCGTTATTGGCGGCTTCGGAGCTGGCGGGCGGGGCTTATTACAACGAATTTGAAGAATTCGGGAAAAATCTCGGGATATTCTTTCAAATTTCCGACGATTTTATGGACGCGGAAGGAACTTTTTCTCATATAGGTAAAACGCCGAATAAGGACGAAAAAGAAAACAAGCTGACTTCCATAAGGGTTTTCGGAAAAGACGGCGCGAAAAAGCGTGCCGAAAAGCATTATTTACTTGCTAAAAGTGCCATAAAAAGGGTCCCGAATACGGAATTTCTTTCCGCTTTTGCGGACAAGCTTTACAAGAGAACTTTCTGATGCGGTTAGACGTTTACCTTGCAGAGAAAGGATATTTCGATACACGAACGAA
>CAKQEE010000164.1 GCA_934230055.1 uncultured Clostridia bacterium | reverse complement strand
ACTTCTTTTGCGTATTTTAAGTCTATCGCGTCTTTATCCATACCTATCGCGAAAGTACGGATAGGTTTGCCGAGGTGTTTTGCCGCAACGGAGCATACGAGCGAACTGTCCAGTCCGCCCGAAAGAAGGAATCCTATCGGGGCGTCCGAATCCAACCTTTTAATTATGCCGCGGGTAAGCTTTTCTTTTATGATTGCGCATACGTCGCACAGGTCGCCTTTTACGAACTCTTTCACTTCGGTAACGTCTGCGTATGAAACGAATTTTTCGCCGTCGTAATAATGCCCCGGTGGGAACGGTATAACTTCTTTACATAGTCCGACGAGGTTTTTTGCTTCGCTTGCGAATATAATTCCGTTGCCGCGATACCCGTAAAAAAGCGGGCGTATGCCGATAGGGTCTCTCGCCGCAAGCAGTTTTTTCTTTTTTCCGTCATAAATAATAAGCGCGAATTCCGCATCGAGCTTGCTTACGAACTCTATGCCGTATTCCTCGTATAGGGGAAGCAAAATTTCGCAATCGGAATCGGACTCGAACCGATACTTTGAAGAAAGCTCTTCTTTGATTTTGCGGAAACCGTATATTTCGCCGTTGCAAACCAGTTTGTTGCCGTTAAGATTAAATGGCTGCATACCCTTTTCGTTAAGTCCCATTATCGCAAGGCGGTGAAAGGCGAGAATCGCATCTCCCGCCGTTTCCGTGCGCGAAGCGTCGGGACCTCTCGATAAAGTTCTGTCGAAGCCCTTTTTAAATACTTCTAGCGTTATATCCGCCGAAAGGCAGCCCATTACGGAACACATAATATTTCCTTTGCCGCGAACATCGCGCGGCGCGCTTTATCTTACGCCGAATAAAAGTTCGCCGTAAGAGGGGTACGGCCAATCCGCCGCGGAAGTAATTCTTTCCGCCATATCCACGTCTGCACGGAGCGACTGCATAGCCGCGAATATAACTTTTCTGTGGTAGACTGCGGTGGCGAGAGAGTCTTCTTTTTCGGAAGAAACGAGGGCTTCTTCCAGCTCTTTAACCTTTTCGTAAATGGACTTTTCGTAAGAAGTGAGGTCGGTTATTCTGTCTTTTTCGAACCCGGCGTTCACGTCCGGCAAAACCGCGGAACGTCTGTATAAAGATTCCGAAAGTTCGCCTATATACTTGCTTATTGCGGGAAGAATATCTTTATTTACCATATCAACCATCGTAAGCCCTTCTATGTGAATGGTTTTGGAATAGTTTTCGAGCATTATTTCGTATCTCGATTTAAGCTCCGTTTCGCTTAAAACCTTATGCTCCGTAAAGAGCTTTACGTTCTTTTCCGCAAGAAGATAGGGGACGCAGTCGGGCGTGGAACGGAGATTGAGAAGCCCTCGCCTTTCGGTGGCTTCTTTTATCCAGCCGTCCTCGTAACCGTTGCCGTTAAAGATAATGCGCTTATGCGCGGTAATCGTTTCTTTGATGAGGTCGTGCAACGCCCCCGTGAAATCTTTCGCGCCTTCGAGACAATCCGCAAACTGTTTAAGTTCTTCCGCAACGGCGGTGTTGAGAACGATATTCGCTTCCGCGATAGAGGCGGAAGAACCTACCATACGGAACTCGAATTTATTACCCGTGAACGCAAAGGGAGAGGTTCTGTTTCTGTCTGTAGTGTCTTTGGGGAATTTGGGGATAACGTGAACCCCTATTTTCATCTGTACTTTTTCTTTTTTGTCGTAAGCGGAATCTCTTTCGATTGCTTCTAAAATTTCGGTAAGCTCGTCGCCGAGGAACATGGAAACGACGGCGGGGGGAGCTTCGTTCGCGCCGAGTCTGTGGTCGTTACCCGCGCTCGCCGCCGAAATACGCAATAAATCCTGATACTCGTCCACCGCTTTTATAACCGCGGTGAGGAACAAAAGGAACTGCGCGTTGTCGTAAGGGGTTTCGCCCGGTTCCAGAAGGTTTACGCCCGTATCGGTGGAAATAGACCAGTTGTTGTGTTTGCCGCTTCCGTTTACCCCCGCAAACGGCTTTTCGTGAAGCAGACATACCATGCCGTGCTTTTTAGCCACTTTCTGCATGATTTCCATAGTGAGCTGGTTGTGATCGGTAGCAATGTTCGTGGTTGTAAATACGGGCGCGAGTTCGTGCTGTGCGGGGGCAACTTCGTTGTGTTCGGTTTTAGCAAGCACGCCGAGCTTCCAAAGCTCTTCGTTAAGCTCTTTCATAAATTCCTGAACGCGGGGTTTGATTGCTCCGAAGTAGTGGTCTTCCATTTCCTGACCTTTCGGCGGGCGCGCGCCGAAAAGGGTTCTGCCCGTATAAATAAGGTCCTTTCTTCTGTCGAAAAGCTCTTTCGGAATAAGGAAGTATTCCTGTTCGGGACCTACCGTGGTTTTAACGGAGGTGACCGTTTCGTTGCCGAAAAGCTTTAATATACGCATCGCCTGACGGTTTATCGCTTCCATAGAACGAAGAAGGGGAGTTTTTTTATCGAGAGCTTCTCCGCCGTAAGAGCAGAACGCCGTGGGAATACACAAAACTCCGTCTTTTATAAAAGCGAAAGAGGTGGGATCCCACGCGGTGTAGCCGCGGGCTTCAAAGGTCGCGCGCAGTCCGCCCGTGGGGAAGCTGGAAGCGTCCGGTTCGCCGCGGACGAGTTCTTTTCCGGAGAATTCCATAATGACCGAGCCGTTTTTTTCGGGCGAGATAAAGCTGTCGTGTTTTTCCGCGGTGACGCCCGTCATCGGTTGGAACCAATGGGTGTAGTGCGTTGCGCCGTGTTCCACAGCCCAGTCTTTCATAGCGTTCGCCACGACGTTGGCGGTTTCGATGTCGAGGCGTTTGCCTTCGTCTATCGCGCGGCGGACTTCTTTATAGGTTTCTTTTGGAAGCCTTGCTTTCATAGCCGCGTCGCCGAATACGTTTGTTCCGAAATATTCGTTTATGCTCATTGTGATTCTCCTTCTCGGGCGGTTGCCCTTTTTTTAGCTTTAAGTAAACAAAAAAGGCAAAGGTGACCGAAGATAACTTCCTGACGCCTT
>CAKQEE010000163.1 GCA_934230055.1 uncultured Clostridia bacterium | reverse complement strand
ATCCGAGAGTGTGGGATTCTTCGGTAAGAATAACGGACGTCGCGTATTTTTCGGCGAGTATGCAAACTTTCTCGTTCAGTCATACCTTTACGGAATCGCACGATAACGTTTCGTTATGGTTCCAGATAGTTGCTTCAAGCAACTCCGACCATATCGTTTACGCTTTCGACAACGTAAAGATGACGGAAGTAAACGCTTAAAAGTTATAACGCAAAACGCAAGCCCGAAACACGATTTTCGGGCTTGCGTATTAAAAAAGAGGGATAAAGGACTCATTATTTTATGAAAAAACTTACTGCGGTACTCGTCGGCGCGGGTAACAGAGGTCAGATTTACGCTGATTATTCGATAAACAATAAAGAAGAGCTTTCCGTAATAGCGGCGGTAGATCCAAACCCTCTTCGCCTTAAAGAATGCGGCGATAAATACGGCGTTCCCGAAAATATGCTTTTTCGCGATCTTAAAAGCTTTATCGCCGCGAAAATTCCATGCGATTTCGTCATCAACGCGACTATGGACGAAGAGCATTACGAAACGGCAACGGAGCTTATCCGTGCGGGTTATAATATGCTTCTCGAAAAGCCCGTTTCCGCAAAATTTTCGGAGCCATACGAGATTTGGAAGGGTGCGGAGGCGCGCGGCTTAAAGCTTCTCGTTTGCCACGTTCTGCGCTACACGCCTTATTACAGGACGATGAAGGAAATTATAGACGCGGGCGATATAGGCGAAATAGTGAGTATGGAGCTTAACGAACACGTCTGGATAGGTCATTTTCTCGATTCGTACGTTCGCGGAAAATGGAGAAGCGAAAAGGAGTGCGGATCCGGCTTTCTGCTTGCGAAATGCTGCCACGATACCGACCTTATCTGCTGGCTGAATAATGCAAGTAAGCCGAAAAAGGTTTCTTCGTTCGGAACGCGTTCGCAGTTTATAAAAGAAAAAGCCCCTGCGGGTGCGACGGAGTTTTGCTATAACTGTCCGCATAACGTTGTCTGCAACTATTCGGCGCAAAAGGCGCATCTTGAATGCGACCTTATGCCTTTTCAGACGTGGCGCGGTATAAATAAGCCCTATCAGACGATTACGAAGGAAGAAAAGGCGGAATTTTTAAGGCGCGACGTTTACGGCAGGTGCGCGTATAACGCGGGCGGCGATATTGTGGACAGACAGGTCGTGACGACGGAGTTTGAAAACGGCGCGATAGCAACCCTTAATATGATAGGCGGTTGCACGTTGGAGGACAGGCATACCCATATCGTAGGCACGAAAGGGGAGATAATAGGTAAAATTTCCGAAGGGAAGTTTACCGTTTGGCGTTTTTCGAGAGAAGGCAAAAATTTCGGCGGAATACCCGAAACGATAGACGTGAATTCGCAGATAGTAAGCAACGCTTTCTACGGAGGACACGCGGGCGGCGATTATGCGATTATGCACGATTGCGTGCGTTATTTCGCAGGGGAGAGTTGTTCGCCTTCCGTAACCAAGATAGAAGATTCCGTTTACGGACACGTTTTGTGTTACGCGGCGGAAGAAAGTCGGCTGAACGAAAGGATCGTAAGAATTTCCGAATACGTAAAGCAATAAAAAGAGAAAAACGCGCAACATTAAAACATTTACAAACCTAACTTTTTGCTGTATACTTTAATAGGTAAGGTAAAAGCTTGTGTATTGCAAAAGCGAAAATTAAAAACAACGCAAACGAATATGAACGATAATTTAATTAAGAAAGTTAAAGGGAACAGCATAAAACCCGGCAAATATATTTACGATACCGAGGGTAAGCCCGTGCAGGCGCACGGCGGCTCGATATTTTACGAAAACGACACCTTTTACCTGTACGGAGAGGATAAAAGCGGCGTTACGGGAAGAGCCGTCGGCGGCAACCCCGCGATCTGGCATAACGGCGTAAGAATGTATTCTTCCCGCGATTTTTATAACTGGAAGGACGAAGGAACGCTTATAGTAGAGAGGGAAAACCCCGAACACCCCTTTTATACGGGCAGGATAATGGACAGACCGCATATAATTTTTTGCCCTAAAACAAAAAAATACGTTATGTGGGCAAAGATTGCGGACCTTCTTTGCGGCGGGCAGGGCTTTAACGTCGGGTACTACGCCGTTGCGGAAAGCGATAAGATAAACGGCAAATACGAGGTGGTGAACAAGGAAACCCGCGCGCTCCCCGGCGATTTCGATTTGTTCACGATAGGCGGAAAAGGTTATATCGTTTACGAAAACCCGCATACCGAAACGGTCGTGCGGGATTTGTCGGATGATTTCCGCTCGTTCGGGGAAGAGATTTCCCGCCATCAGCCCGCGCCTTACCCGCCCTTTGCAAGGGAAGCCGCCGCGTATTTTACCCGCAGAGGAAAAAGCTATATTTTAACCTCGGGAACGACGGGATATTTTCCGAACCAAAGCGAAATTTCGGAAACGGAAGATATTCACGGCAAGTGGAAAAACCTCGGGAACGCTTGCCGCGGCGACAAAAACAAAAACTCCTTTCACGCGCAATTTGCAAGCGTGTTCAAGCACCCGAAGAAAAAGGATTTGTATATCGCTTTGGGGGATAGGTGGCTTGTCGATTTGCCTCCCGAATACGTTTCGGGAAAAGACCTTTTCGAGAGTTGGTTCAATCCTAAAAAGAAGAAGCTCTCCGAAAGCCTTTTAAGCGAATATACCGACGAGAACACGAGCCTTGCGACCTACGTCTGGCTGCCGATTAAGTTCGATAAAAAAGGCAAACCTTATATAGAATGGGTAAACGAATGGAAAACGGAGGACTTTGAGGACGAATAATATGCTCGAAAAAAGATTTATAGTAAAAACCTGCGGCAAGGTCTGCGCCGAAAATATTGTTTTTTACAAAGATTACAGGGTAACGGTATTAACGGAAAGGCTTTTCCGCGTGGAAAAATCCGAAAACCGCGTTTTCAGGGACGACGCCACGCAAGCCGTCTGGTTCAGAAATATGCCGAAGGTGAATTTTTCCGTAACCGAAAACGGCGACGAATGCGCTATAAAAACCGCAATGTGTTCTCTTATTC
>CAKQEE010000162.1 GCA_934230055.1 uncultured Clostridia bacterium | reverse complement strand
CCTTATTAGTTTTTTTCCATTAAAGTGTACCGCAATCGCGGCGATTTGTCAATCTTATTATGCGCCTTTAACCGCCGCGCGATACGGAAATTTTTTAACTTTCGCGTTAATTATGAATTTCGGCTTGCCTGCCGCTCGATTCGTCGTTTTATATTGCTTTTCGCTCTTTTTTTATAAAATCGAACCGGACATAAGGACGGAATAGCTCTGGCAGCACGCCGCGTCGCCTTCTCTTAAATTAGATGCGAGCGGCAGACGAGGCTGCTCTAATTCCTCTATTTTTTCCGTCTTTCCTTCGATATAGTCGTTTATTACTCTCCTTGCTTCTTCTAATCTCATTATCAGTCCGCCTATCCTGATGCCGGAAATCTCAAACCCCGTAGACTTGTTCTCGCTAAGCCATTGTTTTCTGTGCGCTTCGTAAAAGCTCCTCGTCTTTTTTATAACGAGCGGAATACGCTTATTCGCAATCTCTTTAAGAATTTCCTTATCTCCCGCATGGTACGCCGAATAAATATCTCTGCCGAGCGTGGCTTTTACGGAAAGCAAGTCCGCAAGACGATAAAGCGTTTCGAATATATACGAAAACGCACCGCGCTTATTCGCCGCGCGCTTCATCTCCCTTGCGCACTTTTTATAGCACTCCGACATTTCGGAAACGACGTGCGCGTCCGCTTTACCTATAAGCGGGTCGTTATAAAGCGCGTACTTCGCCGTGTTGGTTATATCCGTCTTATTCCTGCCCCTTAATTCGCTTTTGGCGGTTTTATACGGTCTGTTAAGATTTTCCGTAGCCTTAAAATCAGAGTAAGAATTGCCGAAAAGCGCGGTAAATCTCGCGTTGAGTTCTTTAACGAGCGAACCTTTCGCGCCGTATAAGCGTTCGGCGGCGTACCCGATAGAAGAAAGCGCGGCTAAAGTAGAAGTTTCTCCGCCCATATCGCCCCATGCGGTGAGAAGAAAATCTTTGCAACCGCGTTCGTTAAAACTTTTAACGGCTGCGTCCGTAGATTTTTCCGCAACTGTGGAAAGAGGAGCAAATCCTACCCACGTCCACACGCCCCCCGCGAACATAACGTTGTCGGTTATCTCGAAGTGACGCTTAAAGTTTTCGTCGTAAGCTTTCTTGTCGAGATTATAGTAATCCCAGTAAATAATCGTAACGTCTTTCGGGAAATTCTTAATAAATTCCGGATCGAACTTTTTGCCTTTCAAATTTGTATAAGCCGCGGGATCGTTTCCGCCCAAAGCCGCCTTGAATATCATATCGCTCCACATGGCGGGCTTAAAGCCGTGCTTTCTGCAAAGCGCGATAACGCGGTTTAAGTGGCGCATAAATACTTCCGCACGGTTAGCGACGTAGCCGTGCTTATCGAGGTATTTTCCGAGGAACATCGCGTAAGCTTCGTCCATACCGATATTTATACGGCGGGAAGTGAAATTCTTTTCGCAAAAATCCAGCACGTCGTCTATAAACTCGTAAGTTTTTTCCTCGTCCGCAAGCAGAATGTCGTCTCTGTCGTGAATGTCTTCAAACGCGTCCCACAAAAAGATTGCGGGAAGGTGCGCCAAGGTCTGTATACACGGCACGAGCTCCACTCCGAACGCCTCCGCGTATTCCGCTATCTCTTTTATTTCCGCGCCCTTATATCTTCCGCGCGCCTGTCCGAGCTGCGGATATTTTTCTATCTCCATAAGGTCTTCCGCATAAAGTTCCAGATAGTTATACCCCGTAAGAGCGAGAACTGTCACGAGGTCTTTTGCGCCTTTTACCGAAAGAACGGCGTTTCTCGCGCAGTCGCGCATAAGCCCCACGCGTTCCGCGTCGGTGTGCTTTTCGAGGTTAAACGCCGCGCCGCCCTTTTCTATAACGTGAGAAAGCGCGTAGAAAAAACGGGAAATTTCGTCGTAATAAATCATCGCGCCGTTATTATCCGCTTCTATCTTAAAGCCGTTAAGCCCCGCTTTTTTCACCGCGGAAACGGGATACCCGTCTTCCGCGATTTCCGCGCCGAACCCCTTTGTCGAAAGAAGTTGCACGCCGCGGGAAAGCTCGTTCGGCAAATCGAACTTAATTTTCATATAATAAAACTCCTCTACCTGTTTTCCGTTTATATTTTATCACAATAAAATAAATAGTCAAGGGAAAGAACAAAAAATCCGTTGACAAAAAGCGTTTCGGAGGATATAATTTATTTGAACTTAATAGAGAGGGAGTAGTTTACGCGCGGACGAAATTCGCGCGGTGCAATTATCGACAGTTTCTCGGCGGTAATCCCGCCCGGTATTGTTATAGAAAACGAGACTCGCGCAGTTTTTACCACGAAAGCTGTGCGAGTTATCTTTTTAGGAGCAGATTTATGGATTTTTACAGAATGACGGAAGCCGAAACGCTTGAAAAAGTCAAATCTTCCGAAAACGGACTATCCTCGGCGGAAGCCGAAAAAAGACTTTCCGCAAACGGCGAAAACAAGCTTGCGGAAAAAAAGAAAACGCCGCTTATCGTAAGGTTTTTAAAGCAACTCGCAGACCCTATGATAATAATCCTGATTGCGGCGGCGGCAATAAGTCTTGCGCTCACCCTTATGAAGAAAACCGACCGCACGATAGAGGACTTTGCGGACGTTATCATTATCGTTGCGGTAGTCTTGTTAAACGCGTTTCTCGGCGTTATGCAAGAGGGCAAGGCGGAACGCGCGCTCGAGGCTCTTAAAACACTTACCGAAGCGAAATGCAGGGTTTTAAGAGACGGTAAGCCGCGCGTTATAGAAAGCAAAATACTGGTTACGGGCGATGTGGTGCTTCTGGAAGCCGGCGACGCAGTACCCGCCGATTGCAGGATTTTAGAAGCGGCAAGCTTAAAAGCGGAAGAATCCGCGCTTACGGGCGAAAGCGTTCCCGTGGATAAATTTTCGGAAGCGATAAGCGAAAAAGCCGCGCTCGGCGACAGAAAAAATATGCTTTTTTCGGGCAGTACGATAGCTTACGGCAGGGCGAAAGCCGTAGTCGTAGGAACGGCTATGGATACCGAAATGGGCAAAATAGCGCACGTTCTTAACACGGCGAAAGAG
>CAKQEE010000161.1 GCA_934230055.1 uncultured Clostridia bacterium | reverse complement strand
ATGTATCCCCGGGTTTTTTAATAAATTTATGTATTGTCTAACGAAAATCGCGCCGAGGGGCATAACCCAACGCTTTATATGCAATCGTTGGAAAAAGCAGGAAAAGGACGCTTTTTAGCGATTTCGGCTTTAAGACGAACAAAAATCAATAACGAACGCGAATTACTAAAAACGGAATAAAGAATAAAAGAGGAGAAAAAGAAATGAGTTACGCCGATAAAGTGTTTATCGAAAATTGCAAAGACATAATGGAAAACGGAACGTGGGATAAAGATTATCCCGTGCGCCCCAAGTGGGCGGACGGCACCCCCGCGCACACGATAAAAAAATTCTGTATAGTAAACAGATACGATTTGCAGAAAGAGTTTCCGATACTCACTTTAAGGCGCACCGCTTTCAAATCCGCCGTGGACGAGCTTTTGTGGATTTGGCAAAAAAAATCCAACAACGTTCACGACCTTAATTCTCATATTTGGGATAGCTGGGCGGACGAAACGGGTTCTATCGGCAAAGCGTACGGCTATCAGCTTGCCGTAAAGCACGAGTATAAAGAGGGGATGTTCGATCAGGTAGACAGGGTGTTATACGACCTTAAAAACAACCCCCATTCGAGAAGAATAATGACGAATATTTATACTTTTGCCGACCTTCACGAAATGAATCTTTATCCCTGCGCATATTCTATGACCTTTAACGTTACGGGCAACACGCTTAACGGAATACTCAATCAGCGCAGTAACGACGTTGCCGTGGCGAATAACTGGAACGTCGTTCAATACGCGGTGCTTTTGCATATGCTTGCGCAGGTATCGGGGCTTAAAGTAGGCGAGCTCGTTCACGTCATTGCGGACGCGCACATTTACGAGCGTCATATTCCCGTCGTGAAAAAGATGCTCGAAAACCCGCAATTTGCCGCGCCTAAATTCGTTATGAACCCCGATATTAAAAACTTTTACGACTTTACGGTAGACGATTTCAAGCTGGAAGGCTACGAGTTCAATAAGCTGGAAGAAAAATTCGAGGTGGCTATCTGATGAAAGCGATCGTTGCGGTAGATAATCAATGGGGAATAGGCAAAAAGAACGACCTTCTTTTTCATCTCCCCGCGGATATGGCGTATTTTAAAGAGCAAACTCTCGGCAAAGTAGTCGTTATGGGCAGTAACACCCTTAAATCTTTCCCGAACGGAAAGCCGCTTAAAGGCAGAACGAACGTTGTGCTTTTTCCGGGCGGCGAAAAGCGCGAAGATTGCGTTATCGTAGACAGTCTCGAAGAGCTTAAAGTGGAGCTGAAAAAATACCCCGCGGACGATATTTTCGTTATCGGCGGCGCGATGTTTTATAAAACCATGCTCCCTTATTGCACGGAAGTGCTTGTAACCAAGGTAAACGCGGATGGCGGCGCGGAGGTCTTTTACGAAAACCTCGATAAGCTTCCGTGCTGGAAATGCGTTAAAGAGAGCGAACCCGTCGAAACCAACGGCTACGAAATAAGATTTACCGTGTATAAAAATTCCGAACCGCAAAGTTTTTAAAAGTTCGAAGGGTAAGCGCGCACGCCGCGTTTTTTAAAAACTGTGTAAAATTCTGTGTAAAATGCGGCAAAACGAAGGATAGCCGCCTAAAAGACGCAGGATAGCCGCCGTAAGACAGCGTGTAAATTGCCGACAAATCGCGGTTAAATTTAATAAAAAAAGAGAAAAGCAAAACGTAAAAAGACTTTTTATAAAAGTCGGGCAAAGAACAAAATTATGAGAAAATTAGAAGTAGATATGACGAGCGGCGCAATCTTTAAAAAGATCGTCGCTTTTGCCGTTCCGCTTATTTTTACAAACCTTCTGCAAATACTTTTTAATATGTGCGACGTGCTTGTCCTCGGCATATTCGTCAGCGACGACGCGGTGGCGGCTGTCGGCGGCACAAGCTCTTTAATAAACCTTATCGTAGGTCTTTTCGTGGGGCTTTCGGTCGGCGCGAACGTTATGGTTTCCGCATACCTCGGCAAAAAAGACGAAGAGCGCGTTAAAAAGACGGTCGGCACCTCGGTACTCGTTTCGCTCATTTTGGGAACGGGGCTTATTTTCGTTGGCGTATTCGGCGCGAAAACCTTTTTAACGTGGATGAACTGCGACGAGCAGGTTATAGATATGTCCGTAAAGTATCTTAAAATTTACTTTATCGGTATGCCCGTAATGATGCTTTATAACTTTTGCGCGGCGATTCTCCGCGCGGCGGGCGAAACGGTGAAGCCGCTGGTATACCTTACGATAGGCGGCGTGGTGAACGTGATACTTAACGTTTTTTTCGTTCTCGTGCTTAAAAAGGACGTGGAAGGCGTTGCCATAGCGACGGTAGTTTCGCAGGCGATTTCCGCGGCGTGCTGCATAGGTTTGCTTCTAAAAAGCAAGGGCGTGCTTCAACTTAAATTTAAATATCTTAAAATTTACGGCGAGCAGCTGTGGGAAATGATTAAAATAGGCGTTCCCTCGGGACTTCAAGGCTGTTTGTTCTCTATATCGAACGTAGTTGTGCAGTCAAGCGTAAACAGCTTCGGCAAAGTGATTATGGCGGGGAATTCGTATTCCCAACAGATAGAGGCAGTCGTTTATCAGTCTATGAACGGCGTATCGCTTGCTTCGCTTTCTTTCGTGGGGCAGAACTACGGCGCGGGCAAATACGACAGAATAAAGAAAATCGTCCGCGAGTGCGTGCTTTTGGTAACGGCGGTCGGCGTCGTCCTCGGCGGGCTTGCCGTTCTTCTTGCAAAACCGATTTTAGGACTTATCACAAGCGAAGTCTTCGTAATAGACGTCGCGGCGAAAAGGCTTACGATAATAGCTTCCACCTACGCGCTTTGCGGCATTATGGAAGTATACAGCTTTGCGCTCCGCGGGTTCGGAAAAAGCACCTCCTCTATGCTTATAAACCTTTTCTGTACCTGCGTTTTCAGGATAGTGTGGATAAAAATAATGCTCGGCATAATAGACGAAGTTTATATAATTTACTGGGCGTACCCCATAAGCTGGCTGCTTGCAACCTTGGGCATGATGGTTTATTACCATATTGTTTTAAAAAAGCTTATAAAGCGCAAAGCCGCGGAAGAAGTCGTTACCGAAGAGTGCGAGCCGTAACG
>CAKQEE010000160.1 GCA_934230055.1 uncultured Clostridia bacterium | reverse complement strand
CTTCTACAGGATTTCCCGTGAACGGATCTATATATTCTTTCATACTAATCTGTTCCGTCAACCTATCTTCTTCTTGTTGATTTTTAATGTATTTTGCTATCGCTGTTTTGTTTCTTCCTACATAAATTCTTCGGTGTCGTTACGGCTTGTCCGTTTTTGCGGACGGCGAAAGGAACGTTAAAAGACGCGTACATTATTTAATTTTTCGAGGAATAAAAATAGCCTCTCACTTTTCATGCCGAAAAGTGAGAGGGGCTACAACCAAAAATTTTAAAGTTTTATAATTTCTTTAATTTTTGTTAAGACTTTTTTCAGGCGGTTACTAATCGCCTGTTGAGAAACTCCGTAATAACTTGAAAGGTTTACTTCGGAAAACCCTTTGAAAAATTTAACATAATCAACTCACGTTTCTCCTCGGAAAGCAGAAGAAACGCATTTACGGCTTTATCGTCACACTCGAAATATGGTATTTTATTCATAAATCACCTTTTAAGTATCCACGCGTATGACACTCCGCGCATATTTATTTCGTCGTTCTCCATATCGCAATTATCAGAATCTATTATTTTGCCGTTTAATTTTAATTTGACGGATCTGTCGCAAGGGTTTACGACTATTTCATACGTTTCTTTTTTGCTTTTTCTTTCAAAAATCAAAGGATAACCATCGGATATTATTGAAAAATCAGCGTCGGCGGAAAGAGCGGCACTGCGTTCTCTTATCGAACAAAGTCGTTTAACCGTATTATACAAAGATTTGTCGTTACCTGCCGAATTTTCAACGTTGTGTTTCTTATAATCGGCGTTTATCGGAAGGTATAATTCATCTGCCGGCGAAAAACCCGCGTTCTTACCGTTCGTCCATTGCATGGGCGTCCGGGATCCCGTTCTATGATAACCGCCGTCTTTATTCAAGTCTTTATAATACGACATACCTATTTCATCGCCATAATAAATCAGCGGAACGCAAGGAAGAGCGAGTATCATAGCAAACGCACACTTCAGTTCATCGTCGTTTCTCCCTATAGAAATTCTGGGCAAATCATGATTTCCCGTGACGATCGAAACGTAACCTTTTTCTTTTATTTTGCTTAAACTAAGTTTTAAATACTCTAAAAAAGTTTTACATTCGCCGTTACCCTCTTTCCGAAAATAACTGTTTCCGTCGGAATCGAACACGTTGCAACCGCTTTCTTTACGAAATAAATTATTATATCCATCGTTATGACAATGTGTAAAAAAATCTATATCGAACGCGCCGCTTCCGACGGCGTATTCGGGTTGACCCCATTCGGAAATAAAAATCGCGTCAGGATAAGATTTTCTCACTTCACCGAATAATTTACGCCATATTTCACAACTGCCGCGACCTTTATCGTCATTTTTAACTATACTTTCAGCCATATCGCAACGAAACCCGTCCACTCCTTTTTTAAGCCAGAATTTCATTATTTTAACAACTTCGTTATGCAATATGGAAAGCCTTTCGTCTTTATAATCGAATTGCCACGCTCGGTCCTTTTTATAATAACCGTAATTTAGCGACGGCTGAAAACAAAAAAAGTTTACCGCATAAGTACCGTTTCTCGGCGCGTTTCCGCTTATTCCGGATACTCCCTCTTCAAAAACGTTGTTGGTCCAGATATAATAATCGGAATACTCGTTCCTATTCTCTTTTCGAGATTCCAGAAACCATTTATGAGTTTCGCTCGTATGCCCGACAACGAGGTCGAATATAATTTTCATTCCGAGTTTATGCGCTTTTGTCGTTAAACTTTCGACGTCTTTTATCGAGCCGAATCTCTCGTCGATTGCGCAATAATCCTCGACGTCATATCCGCCGTCTTTAAACGGAGATTTAAAAACGGGATTTATCCACACGATATTCGCAAATTGTTTGATATAATCAAGTTTTTCGGTAATACCGTTTATATCTCCCACCCCGTCCCCGTTGCTATCGTAAAATGACGTAGGGTATACGTTATAAAATACGGCTTTATTCAAAAAATCGCTTTTCATTTTATTCTCTGTTAAGCCACACGCTTACTTTCAATTTTTCGTCTTTGGCTTCTAAACTCGCGCCGGATACAAATTTCGCCCTTATGCCCGAAGTCAGTAAAATACTGATTTTATAATAAGGTAAAGAATCTATTACCCCGTCGTGTCCTTCGGGGGCGTATTCAGAATTTTAACATAAGATAATCTCTATGTCAATAAAAGGAGAAAAATTATGATAAAAGAAATCGAGGCGACCGAAAGAGTAAAACTTTTGCGAGAATACTACTTAAATAACGCGCCGCTATTCGTAAACAGCAAAAAATGCGGATATACCATGGACGGAAACGCGCTTATTTATTACGTAGAAGGGTGGAAAAAAACACCGACGTCACGTTCTTCAAGGATTCCTCGCGCAATGGCGGAACGTTATATGCTCAATCATATGAGGAAAAATTAAACGCGCTGGACAGAAGAAAGATCGATAATCTCGAAAAAATCGAATTTTACGAAAGCTGTCTTATCGAACTCGACGGGGTTTTGGAACTTGCCGAAAACTACGCGGTTAAAGCGGAAAAATCAGCCTTAACCGCGGACGAAAAAAGAAAAGCCGAATTGCTTGAAATTGCCGACGTATTAAGAAAAGTACCGGCTTATCCCGCAAAAACGTTCAGAGAAGCATTGCAAAGCATACATTTTTTTACGTTTAATCTGTTCGGCTTATTTTCTCTCGGCAGACCGGATCAATATTTATATCCCTATTACAAAGCGGATATAGAGAACGGCGTTTTGAACGAGGAATCGGTGCAAGAACTTATCGATTGCTTATGCTTGTTGTATATCCCCAACGTAATATCGTGGGCGGCTGCGGGCTTTATGCTCGGCGGCAGAGATGCAAACGGCGTCGCCGTCGAAAACGAACTGACGATAAGATTTTTAAACTCTATACCTCATACTCACGCCGCCGACCCGAATATCGCACTCTGCGTAACAAATGAAACAAGCGACGAACTGTTAGAGTATTCCGCGAAATTGATTTCCGAAGGACATACGAATCCGACTATTTGGAGCGATCAGGCAGTAACCGATTCTATGCTTAAATACGGGTACTCCGTCGAAGCTGCGCGGGAATATACTAACAGTACCTGTATCTTACCTATTTCTACTCGATACTTTCCATATACTATTTTTCTTCGATATTTCGGTGCGAATAC
>CAKQEE010000159.1 GCA_934230055.1 uncultured Clostridia bacterium | reverse complement strand
AAGTAAGCGAATTTATAGATTTTGAATAATTAAGGTTGCGTGGCTTTTAAAACGCGCTTTATAAGGAGATAAGTATGATAAATCAGGATTTTTTCCTTGCACTGGAAGATTTGGAAAGAGAAAAAGGCATTTCGCAGACGGAATTTATTTCCGCGCTCGAAGAAGCCATGGTTATCGCGTATAAAAAATCCGCGGGCGTGGCGGGGGATCTTTCCATCAAACTCAATCCCGAAAAGAAAACCATCAATATTTTCAGCGTTCGCCACGTAGTGGACGAGGTTGAAGATCCCGATAAAGAAATTTCCGTCGAAGAAGCGAGAGAGCTTAAAAAGACGGCAAAAGCGGGCGAGGACATTGCGCAGGAAGTCAAGTCGAAAGACTTTTCACGTATCGCCGCGCAGACCATAAAGCAGGTTCTGACGCAAAAGCTTCGCGAAATCGAACACGCCAACACGGTGAACGAGTTCGAGGACAAAGAAGGCGAGCTTATGAACTGCATCGTAAGAAGAGCGGAAGGAGGCAACGTATACGTGGAAATCGGCGGTAAAGAGGTCGAGGGCGTGCTTATGCCCAAGGATCAGGTTCCCGGCGAAAAGTACGAAGTAAACGACAAACTTAACGTTTTCGTAAAGAAAATAAAAAATTCCGGCAGACTTGCGCAGATTATGGTTTCCCGCACGGCGGCAGGGCTTGTTTCCCGCCTGTTCGAGAACGAAGTTCCCGAAATTAAACAGGGTATAGTGGAAATTAAAAGCGTTGCGAGAGAAGCGGGACAGAGAACCAAAATCGCCATCTATTCCAACGACCCCGCCGTGGACGCGGTCGGCGCGTGCGTCGGAAACAAGGGAGCGAGAGTAAACGCCGTCGTGGCGGAACTCGGCGGAGAAAAGATAGATATAATTCCGTGGAGCGAAAACCCGCTGGAATATATAAGCAAAGCTCTTTCTCCCGCGCGCGTTATAAAGGTGGTACAGACGGGCGAACAGAGTGCGATGGCAGTCGTTCCCGACGATAAGCTTTCGCTTGCGATAGGCAGAAGCGGACAAAACGCGCGCCTTGCGGTAAGGCTTACCGGCTGGAAGATAGACGTTAAGAGCGAAAGCGCGGCACTCAAAGAACTCGGCGACTATGAAGAAGAACCGTTAGAAGAGCCGACGGAAGAACTTGCGGAATCTCCAGCCGAGGAGCATACGGAAGAAACGAAAGCAGTCGGCGCGGAAGAATAATTCGCGTCGAACGACATATAAAAAGCATAGAATTGCATATAAAAGGGCGAATTTTAAGTCAAAAACTTTTAAGGTTGAAATTATGGAAAAGAAAACGCCTATGCGTACCTGCATTGCGTGCAGGACGGTGAAGCCGAAGCGCGAACTTATAAGGATAGTTAAAAACGGAACGGAAATATCGCTTGACAGGACGGGAAAAAAGAACGGGCGCGGCGCGTATATTTGCGACGATATAGAGTGCCTGAACAAGCTTAAAAAAGGCAAGCTTTTATCCCGAACCTTTTCCTGCGCGGTAGACGAATCCGTTTACGAAAGGCTTTCGGAGGAGTTCCTTGGAAAATAAAGGAAAAGCGGAAACTTACATAGGCTTTGCGATAAGAGCGGGCAAATTTCGGACCGGTATGAATTCGGTGCAGACGTTAAAGAGGGCAAACCTCGTTATCATTTGCAAAACCGCTTCCGAAAACGCCGTAAAGGAAGGGGTGAAAACCGCGAAAAAACTTAAAGCCCCCGTTCTTATCACAAAAACCAAAACGCTGGAAGAGCTGACACACAGAGAAAACGCCAAAATCATGGCTGTGACCGATTTAAAGCTTGCGGAAGCGATAATCCGCGAATCAAAAAACGATTTTTTGACCTTCGATCAGGAGAAAATTTATGGCTGAAAAAAAAGAATTGCGTACCGAAAACATTAAAAAGATAACCGAAATAGTTTCGGGAGGGAAGCTCTCGGAGCTTTCTCGCACGCTTGCGGAAAAAAGCGGAGACGTTAAAGGGCTTAAATCCGCGC
The DNA here is from genome assembly GCA_934230055.1 of uncultured Clostridia bacterium. GTDB lineage: Bacteria > Bacillota > Clostridia > Christensenellales > Borkfalkiaceae > UBA1259. The sequence continues at coordinate 1,263 of CAKQEE010000159.1, read as the reverse complement.
TCGAAGCCAAGCTTTCCGCCTTTCTCGAATTAAAACGCGAAAAGGAAACGGAAAACGCGGCGGAATCTCCCGCTCCCGCGGAAGCTACGGAGACGGCTAAAAAAGAAACTTCCGTAAAAGCGGAAGAAACTGTCGTCGCGGAAAACGCTACGCAAAAAGAAGAGCCTCAAAAAGCGGATAAAAAGGTCAAAGAAGATAAAAAGGCGGCGGACGAAGCCGCTTCCGAAAATAAACCCGCGGAAAAAACGAAAGAGGCTGTTTCCGAAATAAAAGCAGAAGAAAAGCCGCTTGAAAAGGCGGGAGAAAAGACTTCCGAAACTGCCGCAAGCAAAGCGGAAAAAAGCGCGGAAAAACCCGCGCCCGCGGCGAAAACCGAAAGAACGGAAGAAAGAAAAACCGAAAGCGTTAAAACCGCCTCTGAAACGACAGCGGAAAAACCTGCGGAAAAGAGCGGGGACGTGGCGAAAGCTTCCGCCGGAAAGGGTACACAAACGGCGGCAGGCACCGCCGCGGAAGCACCGAGAAAATATCCTTCGTTCATCGTAAGAAGGGAGTCTCCGTACGTCAGTCCGGATAAAAGTAAGCAAAGAAAAGAATTTGTTCCTTCCGACAGACCGTATCAGAGAAACGGCGAGGGAAAAGTGGGAACTTTCGGGCCGCGTACGCAGGGCGGAAAACCCTTTGGCGGCGCAGGCGCAGGCGCGGGTAAACCCGCGTTCGGCGGCAGACCCGCAGGCGGCAAAAAGCCCGCGGCGACTTATATCGCTCCGCCCGTTATTCCCGCGGCAGACAAGCGTTCTTTCGGTAAGAAGAAGGTCGCGGAAAAGTCTTATGAAGAAAAGCATGCGATAAACAAGCGTTCGCTTATAAAAAACAACGTTTCCATAGAGGATTTCGACGAGAACAAGACGGGATACAGAAAACTTCGCCCCGCGAAGAAGAATAAGGACCGTCCCGAAACGAACGTTATCAAAATAGAAAAAGCCGTTATCAATACCGAGGTTATCCCGCTTAAAGTTTTAAGCGAAAAGATAGGTATCACCGCGGCGGAAATTACGAAGAGACTCTTTAAAGAGGGTATTTTCAAAACCATAAACGACTCCATAGACTTCGATACCGCGGCTTTCATTGCGGACGACGTGGGCGTGGAACTCGAACTGAAACTCGATAAAACCGCCGAGGACGTGCTTTCCGAAAACTTCGAGGGTGCGCCCGACGTCGAAAAAGACCTCGTTCGTCGTCCTCCCGTCGTTACCGTTATGG
>CAKQEE010000158.1 GCA_934230055.1 uncultured Clostridia bacterium | reverse complement strand
CGGTAACGGTGTGACGCGTATAGGTGAGCAGGCATTCTATGGTTGCAATTCTTTAACAATTGTCAATTACAATGGTACAGTAGAAGAATGGATAAATATAAGAAAAGAGGCTTATTGGAAAGATGCTACCGGCGAATTTACCGTACATTGCACGGACGGAGATTTGACGAAAGAAGAAGCTTAACATAACTATCCAAAAAAGTTTATTTCGAGAGCGGGAAGGGGAGAAGCGGTTTTCGTTTCTCTCCTTCCCATTTTTCTGTAATTTCCCTCTTTCTTTTTCGCGGGGGCGGCAAAATTTACGATACGCTTTACATAACTTTTCTTTTGTGCTAAAATATTTCTATATGAAAATTCGCGGCAAAAATCGAAAAGGGCGCAGGCTGGTTTTTTTCGGAAAGAACGGGCAACTTTACCGTACGTTGCACGGACGGAGATTTGACGAGAGAAGAAGCTTAACGTAAAAAAACGAAACGTAATACAAGCAAATAAAAAGAAAAGCGAAAACCGCTTTTCTTTTTATTTTTTACGATTTTTCTTCTTTAATCCGAGTTTAGCTTTTACCGTTTCTATCGAAATAAGTCCGAAGCAGATATCGGAAACGGCAAGAAACAACGTGCTGCACGCGGCGCAAATAAGAAAGGTGAAAAGCGTTCCTAAAAGGGGCAGCAGGATTTTTTCCAGCAGTAAGCCGAATACGCACGCAGGCACGATAAGCAGGGCGCACGAAAGCAGATATTTGCAGTACCGCGGTTTTTCGGGACAGGTTTTATCAAGCAGAACGAAATTTAAAACCGTAGTTAAAACGTATACGAAAGAAAAGCCGATAAGCAGCGCGTATACGCCGAAAAATTTTGGCAAAAACCATATCGAAAGCACCATAAGCACTCCCGAACCCGCCGTAAACGAAAGGACTAACCCTTCTTTTCCCATCGAGTTGAGAATACTGTTTGTAAGCGACGATACGGACATAAAAAACATCAAAAAAGAGGGAGCCGTAAGGTATTTGCCGCAATCGTCGTTGCTGAATACGATTAAACCTATTTCTTCGCCGCACACGAAAAACGCGGGAATAAACAAAGAAGAGAGAAGCGCCGTGAACTTTACCGATTTTTCCACGGAAATAGTCAAATTCACGGGGCTTATTTAACATCTTTCGGTAAAATAGAAAACCCCCTGGCGGGGACTTTTCAGTATTCCGCAAAGGGGCTTTCTTATCTCTCAATATATTTCTTCCCGATACGTTTAGTTTTGATATATCTTAAATCTTAACGTAGTCCGGTTTTAATGCGCCCGTAATAGGCATAAACGAATATCTGGGCTGGTTCGGCTTATTCGCCTTTCTGTTCGTCGTCTCTCGCGGCGGCGGTGTTATCCGTGTTTGCCGCAGACTTTGCGTTCATCATTTGCTGTTGCATAAACTGTCTGAACATAGCGTCTTGCTCGGCGCGGAGCTTGTCGCTTTCCGCTTTGCGTGCGCGTTCTTTTTCCTCTGCTATTCTCTTGTTTTTTGCGCGGAGCATAGCGGTTTCCTCTTCCGCGTGTTTAAGTTCCGCTTCTTCGTTGGCAAGTTTGGTTAAGTTTGCCTCGTAAGTCGCGGCAACGTTTTTAAAGAACAATCCCGTTACAAAGGTGTAAACGGCTAAACCTAAAGTATAAATACCCGTTACTCCCATGGTTGCGAACACGCCGATAGAGGCGAGAAGCGTTATAACGCCAAAAACGTAAAGCCTCTTGACGGGCGCGACTATTTGAGTCTGCCCGACGAATCCGTCAGCGCTTTTCATAAGCGATATGTAGAATTTTTTTGCTCTCGAATAGGTCAGAGTGTAGTTTACGAAGAAAGCTATGAGAAGTACGGCGACTATTGCGACTATAGCAACGAGTACGCCCGCACCTACGTTAAGCGTGCTTTGCAAGTTGCCGAAGATTTGTTCGATTTGACCTGAGATGTCCGCACCGCCCGCAGAAGAAGCCGCATCTCCCGCGATACTGCCGATTTCACCGATAGAACCTCCGGCGTTCGTTGCCGCCGAAGCCAGGGCTATGCCCGCGATAACGAGTAATACTGCAAATATAGAAACGGCGATTGTCGACATAACGCAGAAAAATACCATAAGCGAACACATTGAGGTAAGCCCCTTCATGTCTTTGGAGTCAAACTGTCTTTTCGCGTACAGCTTTATCGAGGCAACGAGCGAAATCAGCATTGCGATACAGAAAACGAGCATCACGACAAAAGACGGAATCGAAGTTTTAAGAAAGCCGACGGCAGAAACGGCTTCGCCAAAGACGACTACCGCGAGACTTATGAGAAGAACGAGAAACACGGGCTTATGAAATTCTTTTCCGAGCGCGTCGTGTCAACCTTTTCTCGTGGCTTCGCATTTTTCGCGAAGTTTTTTGGTTTCGATTTCCTCCTGACAGGAGGGACAGATCAGCGAGTTATCGGGTATCTCGCTTTTGCAAATGGGACAAATCATTGTTTAAACACTCCTTTATGAAATTTTCCCGTATACGGCGAAGTATGTAGAATTTTTGTATGTGTGCCGTAACGCACGTATTATATCATTTTAATTTTTCGCTTGTCAAGTATTAGAACGTATGTTTTTTATTTCTCTCATAAAAATCAAAAAATACAGGAATGAAGGCGACTTATTAGAATACGAACGCTTGTATCTTTTAAGTAAAGACCTTTGCGGAAAAATTTTGTTTTTAAAAGCGTGCCGCAAAACGGGAGGGGAAAACCCGCGCGGGTTTTCCCCTCCCACTTTTTGCCGTATAAAGTAAAGTTTTGGTATGCCGCATAATATTTTAGTATGCGACAGAGCGATAATTTATGCCGTTTTAAGAACGGTAAGCCCCGCGCCCGTAAGGGTTGCGGTTTGCGCCGAGGTGTTGTATAAAGAGAGCGTTCCGCCCGCGGGTACGTTTAAAAGAACGGTTTTGCTTGCCGCTTGGTTGTTTCCCGCGGTGTTCCCGAGGGTTATCGTTTCGCCGCTTACGGGCGAGCCGTTAAGGTAAAGGGCGGTGGTCATATCTCCGCTCGGTACGGAACCGTTCACGAAATAGGTGATAAGGTAATAACCTTCGTCCGTTACGGTTACGGCGTTATTTGCCACGCTCATAGTGGTACCTGTCGTTGCCGCGTTTTGCGTGAGCGGAATTATGGTGTTTGTAGCTACGGTGTTTGCCGCGGAATTCGCGTATAAAACGTCGTTTGTTCCCGCAGGACCTTGCGGACCCGTTGCGCCCGTGGCACCGGTTTCACCCTGCGGTC
>CAKQEE010000157.1 GCA_934230055.1 uncultured Clostridia bacterium | reverse complement strand
AGCGGACTACTCGCATTACGAATCCGAGAACTCGTCTTACCCGCAAAGCGTTAAAGAAATCGACAAAAAGTTTTCTTCTTACGAAGATAAAGACGGAATCAAGAGAAACGTTACCGACGTTGTGGCGAGCGACGTAGAATTTTTGACGCCGAAAAACGCACAGGGCGATTACGACGTTGAACCGAACGTTTCGGCAGCGAGAAAAGAACGTCCGCAACTGGAAGCTATCGACGATAATCAGCTTCCTTTTTAACGGCATCGCGCCGATATCATTTATCAGAGGAGATTAAATCTTATGGAAGAGAATATGAACGTAACTCCCGTGGAGGAAGTAGCAGAAACCGTTCAGGTAGAAGCAGTTCCCGCAGAAACCGTTGCGGAAACTACCGAACAGGCTGCTCCCGAAAGGAGAGAAAAGAAACTTATTAAAAGGATTCCCCGCAGAAAAGTATGCGTGTTTTGTCAGAATAAGGTAGAAGCTATCGACTATAAAGACGTAGCTACCCTTAAAAAGTACGTTACCGAAGGCGGAAAAATTCTTCCCCGTCGTATGACCGGCACTTGCGCAAAGCATCAGAGAGTGCTTGCCACCGCCATCAAACGCGCGAGGCTCGTAGACCTTCTTCCCTTCAAGGGCGAGTAAGTCTTATACTTAACAACAAAGCTAAAAGTCCGTAACTTTAACGGACTTTTTCTTTTATAACTTCGCGCGGTTATTTTTGTACCTTAAATTTCAATACGATTGCACAAGCGAGGCGGGTTTGTAAAACTTCTGCCGAGTAAAAAAAATTCTTGTTGACAAAGCGGGATTTTTAAGTTATAATATGTATACAAAGAAAGAGGCGGGAGAATGTTATGCGCCCGCCCGAAAAAGGAGAGAAACTATGAAAAAATTATCAATCGTAGCGACGCTCGTTATGTGCGTCGTGATGGCAATGAGCTTTGCGGCTTGCGCTTCTTCTTACGGTGCGCTTAAAAAAGCGTTCGAGAACGAAGGTTATTCCGAAAGTCAGACAACGGAAGGCTTCACGAAGGATATTCAGAAGGCTTTGGAGAAAGAAGAAATCAGCGTGAACATTCACGTTATGTCCAAAGAAGTTATCAAAGTCGCTATGATTATCGAGTTCAAGACTACCGAAGAAATGAAGAAATTCTACGACAACAACGAAATCGTAAGAGATCACGTTAAAAACGTTACGAGCAACGAAGACGTTAAAGCGTTCCAGAAGAGTATGGAAGACGCGGGCTACGCAAAGGGTAACTGCCTTGTCCTTCCCGCAATCACCTGCATTTCCGAAGTTACCGCTATCGTTAAAAAAGCGTAATACTTTTTTAGGGAGAGTGCGGAATGGTTAAAAGAAAAAAGAATAAAACCGTTATGCTTGCGATAAGCGCGGTGGCGGTGATTCTCGGTATTGTTGCAATCGTTATGATGTTCGTGCCGTCTATCGGCATAAAGGATTCGGACACCACCTTTAAGGGTATGGAAGCAACTTTCGGTTATCAGGGAACAGTTCCTGTTATCGGCACCAAATATACCGTGTTCGAGTTTTCGATTATGAACCTTATATCTTATATTCTCGTTGCGGGCGGCGTCGTGTTTACGATACTCGGCGCACTCGGAAGGGGAAGCAAATTCGCGGGCTTTATCGCGGCGGGCGCGTTCGTCGTTGCGGGAGTATTTTTCTTCCTTATGCCGCAATATACCGTAATCAATTCGGACGCTACCAGGTATTTGGGGAATCTTAACGATAACCTTACTCTTGGTGCGGGTGCGATTGTTTCGGCGGTGTGTTCGCTTCTTGCGGGTGCGGCGCAACTTTACAGAATCTTATTCAGATAAATAAGAGAGTACAAACGAAAAAAACCGAGGTCGAAACGTTTTCCGTCCTCGGTTTTTAACTTTGAAAATTTCTTTGGGAAAAATTAAAACGCGCGATTAAAACTTTTGTCGAATAAAAACGATTTAACACAACAAAAAATGTTAATTTTTAACAAAAAGTGCTTCAATTCGGGAAATTGTGAAAAAAATTTTCAAAATTTTTCAAAAAAAATTAAAAAACGACCTTAAAACGCTTTACAAAAAAAATTGAAAGTTGTATAGTATTAGTGTCGAAAGGAGATACGACCTACGACAACGAAAACAGCTCATCATTTTCCCCCTTATCATATATTATTCAGGAAGCAGTAAACAAAGTTTATTGCTTTTTGAATTTTAAAGGGCGTTTTACTGCTTCCTTCTGCTCCGCTTGTGCTACGCAGCACTTGTCCGTCTTGCGGGCAGGTCAAAGTCGTGCAGTCCGCAGTAAACAAAGTTTATTGCTTTTTGAATTTTAAAGGGACTTCGTCCCGATTGCTGAAAGGTTGATTTTTTTGCCGATGTTTGTCGGCAGACGAAAGTATCGCTGTATTCCGTTTAATGTTTTACTGCTTTCTTCTGCTCCGCTGTTGCTACGTAGCTCTCCGTGCGGAAAACCGTTCTTCCACTCTCGTAAAAATAGAAGAGATTCTTTGGAAGCAGGAGCAAGAAGCAAGGCTCAGAATGACAGAGAGCGGGGAGGCTCCCTCGGGGAGGGAGCTGTCGCCAAAGGCGACTGAGGGAGAGTGTATTGTATAAGTAACTATGGCGCGCGAAAGGCTCATTCCACCGCTCGCGATATTCTTCTTCCACCGCTGACGCGGTCCCCCACCCTCTCGGAGGGAGGCTTGCTATGTTGCCTTTCCTTGTCATTCTGAAACGGGCAATCTTTGACGAGCTTATGAAGAATCTCAAAAAGGAGAACTTATGAATAAAGGCGAAATCGCAAAAGAAAATTTTTTAAGCGGCTATAACTGCTCCGTTGCCGTTGCGCTTGCTTTTCGGGAGGAACTTAACCTTACCGAAACGCAAATCAAAAAACTTTTTATCGGCTTCGGCGGGGGACTTGCAAGGCAAAGGCTTACTTGCGGCGCGATTTCCGCAATGACGGCGGTTCTCTCTTTCGCGCTTTCCGACGGCGAAAATAAAGCCGAAATTTACGCGATAATTCAAAAAGCGTGCGAAGATTTTAAGAACGAAATGGGTTCGCTCGTTTGCGGAGAGCTTCTCTCCGGAATTGCGATAAACGATTCTTCTTCCGTCCCCGAGAAAAGAACGGCGGAATACTACAAAAAACGTCCTTGTGCGGACATATGCGCACTTGCGGCAACAATCACGGAAAAATACCTTAAAAGTTGCTCGGGGCAACGCTTAAATCACCGTTGTTAAACAAGGAGTACCTAAAAATGAAGGCGGCAATAATAC
>CAKQEE010000156.1 GCA_934230055.1 uncultured Clostridia bacterium | reverse complement strand
GGTTATAGTCGTAGGTCCGGAACTTAAGCTTTATCAATGCGGATTGCCCAAAGAAATGGCAATCGAGTTGTTTAAGCCGTTCGTTATGAAAAAACTTGTGGAAACGGGCGTTTGCCACAACATAAAGAATGCAAAGCGTACCGTAGAGCGTGCGAAAACCGTGGTTTGGGACGTTTTAGAGGACGTTATAAAAGACCACCCCGTAATGCTCAACCGTGCGCCTACCCTTCACAGACTTTCCATTCAGGCTTTCGAGCCGGTGCTGATAGAAGGCAGAGCTATAAAGCTTCACCCGCTCGTTTGCGGCGCGTTCAACGCGGACTTCGACGGCGACCAGATGGCGGTACACGTTCCTCTTTCGGTGGAAGCGCAGGCGGAAGCGAGATTTTTGATGCTTGCTTCCAACAACATCTTAAAGCTTTCCGACGGTAAGCCGGTTATGAGTCCTACGCAGGATATGGTTATGGGTTCTTATTACCTTACCCTTATCCGTCACCACATAGGCGAAAAGTATAACGAAAAGGGCAGAAAGGACGAAAACGGCGTTTTGTACGGTGTTCCCGAATACACCGTTTCCTATTCCTCTCCCGAAGAAGCGATAATGGCTTATCAGACCAAGAAGATAGGCTTGCAGGACGAAATCGTCGTTCGTCGTACGGTAGAAGCGAACGGCAAAACGATAACGGGCAGAACCCGCACTTCCGTCGGTAAGATTATCTTTAACGAAGCCATTCCGCAAAGTCTCGGCTTCGTCGCGAGAGAAAAAGACGAAGATTACCTCAAATACGAGATAGACAAGCTCGTCGGCAAGAAAGATTTGCAGAAAATCGTCGGCGCGTGCTTTAAGCGTTACGGCGCGAGCTGCGCGGCGGACGTTCTCGACAAAATCAAAGCCCTCGGGTATAAATATTCCACGATAGGCGCAATCACCACCTCGGTGTTCGATATGCATATGCCGAAAGACAAACCCGCTATCTTAAAAGAAGCGGAACAGCACGTTCTTAAAGTGGAAAACTTCTATAAGAAAGGCTTCATAACCGACGACGAAAGATACAAAAAGGTCGTTACCATCTGGAAAAAGGCGACCGACGACGTTACCGACAAGCTGAAAGAAACGCTCGACGAGTTCAACCCCATTCTTATGATGGCTAACTCCGGTGCGCGTGGTTCTATCGACCAGATTAAACAGCTTGCGGGTATGCGCGGACTTATGACCGATCCTAACGGTAAAACGATAGAAATTCCTGTTAAGTCCTGCTTCCGCGAAGGTCTTTCCGTTCTGGAATACTTCATTTCTTCTCACGGCGGACGTAAAGGTCTTGCCGATACCGCGCTTAAAACCGCGGACTCCGGTTATCTTACCCGCCGTCTCGTAGACGTCGCGCAGGAAGTTATCGTTAAAGAAGAAGACTGTTTTGCGGAACTCGGCGAGGCTCCCAAGGGCATCAAAGTAACCGCAATCAAGGGCAGCAAGGGCGAGATAATAGAAGATCTCCACGACCGTATCGCCGGCAGATTCGTCGTTTCGGACGTTATCAATCCCAAAACGGGCGAAGTTATGGTTAAAGCGGGCGATATGATTTCCGAAGACATGGCGGACGCAATCTGCAAAGCGGGCGTAGAAGAAGTGGAAATCAGAAGCGTGTTCACCTGTAAGTCCAAAACGGGCGTCTGCGCGAAGTGCTACGGCAAGAACATGAGCAACAATCACCCCGTTCAGGTGGGCGAAGCGGTAGGCATAATCGCCGCGCAGTCCATAGGCGAACCGGGTACTCAGCTTACCATGCGTACCTTCCATACCGGCGGTATAGCGAGTACGGGCGATATAACCCAAGGTTTGCCGAGGGTTGAAGAGCTTTTCGAGGCAAGAAGACCGAAGCGCGCTGCTATCGTTTGCGAATACAACGGCGTTGTGGATATAGAAGAAAAAGACAAGATAATTCACGTTCTCGTAACCACCGACGAAGGCGAAGTGAAAGACTACACCATTCCTTTCGGAACGGGCGTTATAGTGAAAACGGGCGACAAGGTAGAACCGGGTACGGTACTCACCAACGGCGCGGTTTACCCGCAGGATATACTCAAAACCAAAGGTATCAAGGGCGTTCAGGATTATATCCTTAAAGAAATCCAGAGCGTTTACCGTTCGCAAGGCGTTGACATCAACGATAAGCACGTTGAGATAATCGTTCGTCAGATGATGAAGAAGGTTCAGGTAGAAAACCCCGGCGACGCGGATATTCTCCCCGGCGAGAAGGTAGACCTTTACAAGTTCGAGGAAGAAACGATGAAAGCCTTGGAGGCGGGACTCCGTCCTCCTGTCGGCAAGAGAATTCTTCTCGGAATTACCAAAGCCGCACTCGCGAAAGAGAGCTTCCTTTCCGCCGCTTCCTTCCAAGAAACCGCAAGAGTTCTTACCGAAGCCGCTATCAAGAACAAGGTCGATCCGCTTATCGGACTTAAAGAGAACGTCATCATCGGTAAGCTTATCCCCGCGGGTACGGGCATCAAGAATTACAAGAATCTCTCTCCGCAGACAGTTATTACGAGAACCGCTCCTACGGACGGGGAAGGCGCGTAACGGGTTTTGCGGCGAAGATAAAACTAAAAAACGCTTATATAGGCGGCAAGCGCGCGGGTTTTTATCAAACCCGCGCGTAAATCGCTTAAAAATCGCGGTAAAACGTTTGACTATCCGCGATAAAAATGATAAAATTTTATAGCGTCGGGCGAAACGCCCGATTTTAACGCGTTTCAAAAACGGAGTTTTCCGAATCCGTTTTCCGAAATAACCGAAAAAATTTAAGGAGGTAAAAAATGCCTACAATCCAACAGTTAATCAGACAGGGAAGAACAAAAATCACCTACAAGTCTAAATCTCCGGCTTTGGACAACTGTCCTCAAAAGCGCGGCGTATGCTTGTCCGTGACGACCACCACCCCCAAAAAGCCTAACTCCGCGCTTCGTAAAATCGCGCGTGTAAGACTTACCAACAAGGCGGAAGGTATCGTTTATATCCCCGGCGAAGGACACAACCTGCAAGAACACAGCTCCGTCCTTATCCGCGGCGGAAGAGTTAAAGATCTCCCCGGCGTCAGATATCACATCATTCGCGGCGCATTAGATACCGCCGGCGTTGCAAAACGCAGACAGGCGAGATCGAGATACGGCGCAAAACGCCCCAAATAAGCAAAAACGTTTTAATAACTTAAATCGCTTATTTAACCAAAGCACCTACTTAAAATCGGAATTTCGGAAAATTAACCCGATAGGTAGGCAGTATGCTTTTTAGC
>CAKQEE010000155.1 GCA_934230055.1 uncultured Clostridia bacterium | reverse complement strand
TAAAGTATCATAAAAGAGAAAAGGCGGCATATATTGAATTAGAAAATATTTCAAGGAGGATAAAATGTCGTTTTTCTGCAATTTTCAATCGGATAAATGTCCGGGACCGATAAACGGAAATCCGTTAAACGGCTTATGCGAAAAAGTTTGTATTCAGACGAAGAAGGTTTTTGACGCTTGTATGCAACAAAGTCAACTTACCGGCATCGTGTTAAATATAACGAATCTCACTCCGGCAAATCCTACATATCCGTTGACCTTCGTAAGCGCGAAAAGCACGACTCAAGCGGGAATCATCAGCAATCTTTTGATAGAGCCGCTTTCCGAACGCCCGCACGCCGCAAGGGTGAAGTGTGACGTTATTATACCCGTTTCCGTAGCATATACGGACGCGGCGGGCATAGAAGGAACGGCCACCGCTACCGTAATCGTTCCGAAGGACGTTATTCTTAACATACCTTCCGCATCTATCATTCCGTTTACGGTTGAGTCGGTCGTTTCGCTTGTGTCTACTCTCGGCACCTATACGGGAGAGAATCAATTTACCATAGACTGCTGCGCTTCTATCGTAATGAAAATAGTTATGGAAGTGGAGCTTTTGGTCCCTTCTTACGGATATACGCAGATACCGCCCTGTCAGGAATACACGCAGGAGGTTTGCGCGGGATTTTTCGAGCTTCCGATGTATCCCGAATAATTTTATAAAAAGCGATCAAGAACGCGGAGCATACGTTTCCGCGTTCTTTTTTTACGGCAAAATAAATGAAATTCGGAGAGAACGGCTTTTTTTGTTGTTTATTTTTTTCTCCTGTGGTATCATATTTCTATGAAGATTTTTGCTGTCAGCGATTTACATATTTCCACCAATTCCGATAAGCCTATGGAGATTTTCGGCGGGAACTGGGTGGGGTATCTCGATAAGATTTTTGCCGACTGGAAGGAAAAGGTTTCCGACGATGACGTCGTTCTTCTCGGCGGAGATTTAAGCTGGGCTATGACTCTCGATAAGGCAATGGAGGATATAGAACTTTTATCCCCGCTTAAAGGTAAGAAGATTCTTATCAAAGGCAATCACGATTACTGGTGGCAGGCGATCGGCAGGGTGAGAGACTCTTTGCCTCCGAATTTTTACGCTTTGCAAAACGACGCATTGCGGCTCGATTGCGGCGTTGTTGTGTGCGGTTCTCGCTGTTGGAGCGTCCCCGGCGCGCCGGATTTCGACGAGCGCGATACTAAAATTTACCTAAGAGAAACCGAACGGCTTAAACTTTCCGTAAAAGCGGCAAAAGGATTGATGCAAGAGGGTGATAAGCTTATCGCGCTTATTCATTATCCGCCTTTTAACGTAAAAAGAGAAGATACTTTTTTTACCGAAATTTTTGAGGCAAACGGTGTGGATTCCGTAATTTACGGGCATTTACACGGCAAAAAAGTTAAAGCGGACAGGCTCGTGGTTAAAAACGGAGTGAAATACTATCTCACTTCCTGCGACCAGACGGAAAATAAACTTACGGAAATTATTTTATAAGGAGAACCTTATGAGAAAAAATAAGGAAAAAGAAGCTTCCGAAAATATCGCGACAACGCGCGAAGAAAATCGCGAAGCGAACGCGTGCGAACAAAATACCCGTAACAAGGCAGGATTTGTCGCGGACGATAAGAAAAACGGCGCAGAGAACGGCGCGGCTGGAAAAAGCTTTGCGGACAAAGCGAAAAATTACTTTAAAACTTTACCGAAACGCTATTTTATAACGGCATTTTCAGGAATGGCGCAAGGGCTTTTCGTAACGCTTATCGCGGGAACGATACTTGCGCTTATAGCGGGTTGGTGCGGCGATAATTATTTCGGCAAAACTCTTACGGTAATTTCTAACGTTGCAAAGTCTTTGATGGGCGTGGGGATAGGCGTAGGGATAGCGCATGCGCTCGGAAAGAATAAACTTCTTATATTTTCTGCCGCCGTTGCGGGTTTTATAGGCGCGTTTGCGGATAAGCTTATGATAGGCGGAGCGGGGCTTGAAACGCTTAAACTCGGCACACCCGGAAATCCTATCGGGGCGTACGTGGTTACGATGCTCGTCGTGGAAATCGTAGGGCTATACGCGGGCAAAACCAAACTCGATATAATTATCGTGCCGCTCGGAGCAATGGCTCTTGCGTTTGCGGGTATTTTCGTTTCTTATCCGTTCATATGGGCAATCAACAGGCTCGGCGACCTTATCGGTATTGCGACGAACGCGGCACCGTTCGTTATGGGCGTAGTCGTTTCCGTGCTTATGGGTATAATTCTTACCATGCCCACTTCTTCCGCCGCTATATGGGTGGCTGTGGCAAGCCCCGTTTTAGCGGGTTACACGCCCGAAACGGCGACGGATGTACAAAATGCCATGCTTATCGCGGGCGGGGCGGCTACCGTAGGTTGCGCTTGCCATATGATAGGTTTTGCAGTTGCCTCGTTCAGAGAAAACGGTTTCGGAGGACTGATTGCGCAAGGTCTCGGCACGTCAATGCTGCAAATTCCGAATATAATGAAAAAGCCCGTCATAATGCTGCCGATGATTATTTCGAGCGCGATTTTAGGTCCGCTTTCTACATGCGTATTCAAATTAAAATGCGGCGTTTCGGGCGGCGGAATGGGTACGAGCGGACTTGTCGGCGTGTTCGATTTATTTTCTTATACGGATAACGGGGCTTTGGGGATAATAGGAATTATCCTCTTAATGTTCGTTCTTCCTGCGATACTTAACTTTGCCATGAGCGAGTTTATGAGAAAAAAATGTTGGATAAAATACGAAGACATGAAGCTTCCGGAATAAAACAAACGTTTTATATTCTAAAAAAACTTAAAATATTACGAAAACGGTAAAATTCGTCGAAAAATTTTTCGGTATTTTTGCCGTTTTTTGTTTTTTGTGCTAAAAACGCGATACGACGCATAGGGTAGAATAATAGAATCGAGCGGAGGCGAGGATATGAGCGAATTTATACAAAAATGCGCAGACAGGCTGGAACTTCAAGAAAGAAAAAAACTAACCATGACGGGAGTGGACTCCGTTGACGGCTTTAACGAAGAAGTTCTTAATTTAACCGTTTCGGGCAGTAAAATGAAAGTTTCGGGCGAGGAAATAAAAATTACCGCTTATAACAAAACCTCCGGAGAGCTTTGCGCCGAGGGACTTTTTAACGAAATAAGATTCTCGAAAAAGAACGTGCCGCTTTTAAAAAAGTTTTTTAAGTAAATGTTCGTTTCAAGCGGTCAGTTTTACGTTTTTATCGCCTGCGTATCTTTCGGCGGCGCGGCGGGTATTTTGTTTTCTCTGTCTAAGGG
>CAKQEE010000154.1 GCA_934230055.1 uncultured Clostridia bacterium | reverse complement strand
TCGTAAAATCGGTTATAGGATACGGTTCGCCCCTCGCGGGGAAGGCAAGCTGCCACGGCGCGCCCCTCGGCGAAGAAAACCTTGACGCGCTCAAAAAGGAACTCGGTTGGAATTACGAGCCTTTTGAAGTCCCCGAAGAAGTATTTAAGCATTGCAAAAAATTCGCGAACAAGGGCAGAAAAGCGGAAAGAGCTTGGAAGGCTATGTTCGCGGAATACGAAAAGGCTTACCCCGAACTCGCGAAAGAGTACGTTTCTTGGAAAAAGCGCGAACTGCCCGACCTTAAAAACATAGAAGAGCTTTGGCAGTACGAAAAGGACGACGCTTCGAGAGGTTACAGCGCGACCGTGCTTAACAAGCTTGCGAAATATATTCCTAACCTCATCGGCGGCAGCGCGGACCTTGCTCCCGCAAACAAATCCAACATAAAAGACCGCGGCAGCTATTCCGCAACGGACAGAAGCGGCTCTAATATGCACTTCGGTATCCGCGAACACGCTATGGCGGCTATCGTAAACGGTATGTATCTGCACGGCGGGCTTATCCCCTATTGCGCTACTTTCGCCGTGTTCTCCGACTATATGAAGAACGCTATGCGTATGTCCGCGATTATGGAGCTTCCCGTAATATACATTTTAACGCACGACTCCATCGGCGTAGGAGAAGACGGACCTACTCATCAACCCGTAGAACACCTCGCGGGGCTTCGCGCAATGCCCGATATGAACGTTTATCGCCCCGCGGACGGCAGAGAAACGACCGCCGCGTGGATAGCCGCGCTCACGGGCAAACACCCCTCCGCGCTTTTCCTTTCCCGCCAGACTCTCCCGATGTTAGAGGGTAGCGGCAAAGAAGCCTTTAAGGGCGGCTATATCCTCGCAGACAGCGACAAGAAAACTCCCGACGTTATCCTTATCGCCACGGGAAGCGAAGTTTCCCTTGCGGTAAAGGCGAAAGAGGAGCTTAAAAAGGAAGGCATAGACGCAAGAGTGGTTTCCATGCCCTGTATGGAAGATTTCGAGGCGCAAAGCGAAAAATATAAATCGAGCGTACTCCCCGACGGCGTGAGAGCGAGAGTCGCCATAGAAGCGGGTTCGCCGCTCGGTTGGTATAAATACGTAGGGCTTGACGGAAAGGTTATCGGAATGGAAACGTTCGGCGCATCCGCACCCGCGGGCAAGTTGTTCGAGAAGTTCGGCTTCACGGTAGAAAACGTAGTTTCCGCCGCAAAAGAAGTTATAAAATAAAGAAACACGCACTCCTCCCCGAACGGAATTTCCGCTCGGGGAGTTTTTATGCACGGTTTAATCGTTTTTTCCTTTCGTCACCGAAAAAATTCGGAAAGCATATTGTAATATTGTTGACACTTTCTTAATATTGGAGTAAAATTTAAATATCAAAAGAATAAATCTCCGGTAGGTAAGGCTACCGCAGGGATACGGGTTGCTGCCGCGAAGTAGTGGAGACACTATGAGAAGGTGAACAAACTGCGTCGAACACAAGGCGCAATTTAACGCAACTTCACCGCCCTGCGGAGTTAAAGCCAGAATGGTTGCTCGCACTCTTCTATTTTGAGTACAGTATTTTTCGCCCGCCGCGCAATCGGCGGGTTTTTTTACCGGAAAAGGAGTGTATATGACTGACGATTTGAACAATGCTTTCGACGGACTGTTTGCCGATTTCGAGGCGAGAAAGTTTGCGGATTTGCGCATTAAACTTCTCGATACCGAGCCTGCCGATATAGCAAGCTTTATGGAAGAGCGACTCGACGAAAAAGAGCAGCTTATGTTTTTCCGACTGCTCCCCAAAGAACTCGCTTCCGACGTTTTTATCGAAATAGATTCCGACACGCAGGAAGCCCTTATAAAGGCTTTCACCGATAAGGAGCTTAAAGCGGTTATAGACGATATGTATCTGGACGATACCGTCGATATTATAGACGAAATGCCCGCGAACGTGGTTAAAAGAATCCTTAAAAACTCCGACCCCGAAAACCGCAAGCAAATAAACGAGCTTTTAGAATATCCGGACGATTCCGCGGGTTCCATTATGACCACGGAATACGTTTCTTTCTCTGCGAAAATGACGGTGGACGAAGCCTTCGACAAAATTCGCCGCACCGGTCCCGACAAGGAAACGATTTATACCTGCTACGTTACGGACGGCAAAAAAAGGCTCATAGGCGTAGTAACCGTTAAAAAGCTTCTTCTTTCCGACAAATCCGATTTGGTGGAAAACATTATGGACACGAACGTAATAACCGCTTCTACATTAGAAGACAAAGAGCAGGTCGCGATGAAGTTTTCTAAATACGACTTTCTCGCCCTGCCCGTCGTGGATAAAGAAGGGTGCCTTGTGGGCATAGTAACGGTAGACGACGCGGTAGACGTTCTTCAAGAAGAAGCCACCGAAGATATTCAGAAAATGGCGGCAATGCTGCCTACGGAAAAGCCTTATCTTAAGCAATCGGTCTGGAGCATATGGAAGGCGAGAATACCTTGGCTTTTGCTTTTAATGGTCTCCGCGACCTTTACGAGCATGATACTTTCGGGTTACGAGAACAGGCTTTCCGCACTCGTTTCGGGCGCGACCTTATACGCGTTCGTTCCCATGCTTATGGATACGGCGGGCAACGCAGGCAGCCAAAGCTCGGTTACGATAGTCCGCGCGCTGGCTCTCGGCGAAGTGGAATTCAAAGACGTGCTTAAAGTAATATGGAAAGAATTGCGCGCGGCGTTCTTTTTGTCGCTTACCGTTTCGGCGGTATGCTTTACCAAAATTTTGCTTATCGACAGACTGTATAACAGCGGCATTACGGTAGAGGTTGCGGCAATAGTTTCCTGCGTGCTTATGGTTACCATTATTCTTGCGAAGTTCGTGGGTTGCACTCTTCCCCTGCTCGCAAAAAAATGCAAGTTAGACCCCGCAGTCGTCGCAAGTCCTTTTATAACCACTATCGTAGACGCGCTCTCTCTCGTTATTTATTGCTCCGTTTCTATCGCGATATTGCCTTAATAACGAAAACCGCTTTGCAAGAGGCGCGCGGACTTTGCGGCTTACGGCGAAAGAAACCTCAAAAAAGCGGATAAAGGGGAAAATTTTTGAGAACTTATTAACTTTAAGGAAATAGCTAAAATGAAACAAAACGAAAAAATGACCACAAGACTTATCACTTTTACGGCGATGATGACAGCTCTCGTTATGGTTTCGGGATTTATACCCCCGCTCGAAATTCCGCCGATCGGCAGGATTTATTGGTGCGACGGGGTGATTTTTACGGCGTGCTTTTTGTTCGCGCCGCTCCCTTCCGCAATAGTCGGCGGGCTGGGAAC
>CAKQEE010000153.1 GCA_934230055.1 uncultured Clostridia bacterium | reverse complement strand
ACAGGGTTAGGGCTTAACGGCGACGAGCTTGCCGCATACGTTTCCGCGGTTATGATTTTTGCGGGCGCATTTTTAACGGGACTCGGCGTATACGACAGAATAGGCAAATACGCCGGCGGCGGTTCCATCGTGCCGATAACGGGATTCGCAAACTCCGTAATTTCGCCGGCAATGGAATTTAAAACGGAAGGTTACGTATACGGCGTTGCGGCGAAAATGTTCGTAATTGCGGGACCGATAATAGTGTTCGGCGTTGCGAGCAGCGTTCTCGTTGGGTTGTTATATTTTATAGGTTATAGGATTTTTTAATGAAAAGAACTTTTTATTTCAAAAACAACCCTGCGATTTTCGGGGCGGCTTCCGTTGCGGGACCGAAGGAAAGCTGCGGAGAAATAGGAAAATTCGTGAACGTAAAGCTATCAGACGACACCTTCGGCGAAAAAAGTTTTGAAAAGGCGGAAACGAAAATGCTTTATACCGCAATAAAAAACTGTATAAAGGACGCAAAACTTTTAAAAGAAGAAATAGACGTGATTATAGCGGGAGATCTTCTTAATCAGATAATCGCTTCCACTTTTGCGGCGAGAAGCTTTCCTTGCGGATATTTGGGCGCGTATAATGCCTGCGCGACTTTTGCGGAAACGCTGATAATAGGCGGCGTTCTCGTTGACGGCGGGTACGTAAAAAACGCTGTTTGCGCAACGAGCAGTCATTTTTCTTCCGCGGAAAGACAATATCGCTATCCGTTGGAACTCGGTTGTACAAGACCGCCGCAGTCGCAATGGACGGTGACGGGCGCGGGGGCTTGCGTGTTGAAGTCAGGCGGCGCGGGCGGAATAAAGCTTACCTCCGCAACGATAGGGAGAGTGGTTGATTTTGGCGTTACGGACGTAAACAATATGGGCGCGGCGATGGCACCGGCCGCCGCGGACGCTATCGTTACTCACTTAAAAAACACCGCTACCTCGCCCGACGACTACGATATTATCGTTACGGGAGACCTCGGGACGCTGGGAACGCGAATTTTAAAAGACCTTGTGTGGGAAAAGGGGTTCGATATAGAAAATCAGCACGTGGATTGCGGGGAACTTATATATAATATAAGCGAAAGGGAATATCAGGGCGGGAGCGGCGCGGGATGCAGCTCGCTTACTTTCTGCTCTTATTTATACAGAAAAATGCTTGATAAAGTTTATAAAAAGATATTATTCGTAACTACGGGCGCGTTGCTTTCTTCCGTTTCTTCTCAGCAGGGCGAAAGTATCCCGGGTATTGCTCACGCGGTGGTTTTAGAAGTTTAAGAGGTGTAAATGGAAATTTTTTTAACGTTCTTAAAGGTGTTTTTCGTCGGCGGAACAATATGTACGCTTGCGCAGCTTCTTATAAATTTTACAAAAATAACTTCGGGTAAAATTCTCGTACTGTTTTTGCTTCTTGGCGTGTTTTTTCAGTCGATAGGGCTTTATCAATACCTTGTTGATTTTGCGGGCGCCGGGGCAACGGTGCCTATATCGGGGTTCGGGTATTTGCTTGCAAAAGGTGCTATGGAGGGCGCGAAAATAAGCCTTTTTAAAGGCTTGACGGGCGGAATTTGCGCGGCGGGAATGGGTATTTCCGCGGCAATAGTTTTCGGATATTTATTCTCTCTTATATTCCGTTCGAGGTCTAAAAAGAACTGAAACGTAATATCGTATTACTATGATCGAGTGTACAAGCGAGCGTATATATAAGAAAAAAAGAGGAAAAAAGAAAAAAATTTTCTCTTTTTTTATCGTAATGTTATTTATATTGCTCCCTTTCGTATACACGAGATTTTGCATAGCGGAAACAATAGGCGAAATTTGCTCCGATACCTGCGAATCTTACGCGCTTAAATCGGCAAACGCCGCGGTTATTTCTTCGTTATCCAAAGGAATCGATTATTCCGATGTCGTTAAAATAGAAAAAAATTCCGTGGGGGATATAACTCTTATCGGGATAGATCCTTTAAAAGCAAACTACATCGGGCAAGAAGTTTCATTAAAAACAAAGTTGAATCTCGAATCGGAATTAAAAAACGGGATACCCGTTCCATGGCTCGCTTTTTCGGGTATAAAACTGCTTTCGGGTTACGGAAGCAAAGTATCGTTCAAAGCGATTACCGTAGCTTCCGTTAAATGTGAGCTTAACGGAAAGTTTCGTTCCGTCGGAATAAATCAGACGTTACATTCCGTTTACGCGCAAGTGATTTGCAAAACGAATATAGAAATACCCTTTTCCGAAAGAACGGAAGAAAATTATACCGAAATTCTTATTGCGGAAAGCGTTATCGTAGGCAAGGTTCCCGAAATTTACTTTGGCGGCGCGGCGTAAAGCCGTTTTATACGGGGTGAAGAAGCGTGTATATCGCGCAAAAAGAATGAATCATATTCCTTTTTGTGCAGCCAACGATACCGAATATTAAAGAAAAGGATTAGTGTAATAAAAAGATTGTGCCTTTTCTTGACAAGCCGTTTCTTTTGCTATATAATGTATAAGGAGGATCCCCGTACGGGAGATTTTGTTATATATTAAAGACGGCGATAAAGACAGACGCAAAAAGTTTTCGTCTACAAGAGAATAAACCCGAGGCTGAAAGGTTTTAACGAGAATTTTGCGGTATTCACTTTGGAGTTGCGCCCCGAAAGGTTTTTTAAGTAGGCGGCGACGGGTTTGCCCGTAACAGCTTTTAACGAGGCTCGGCAGAGTGTGCCGCGCGAAGTAGGTGGTAACGCGTTTAACGACGCCCTATATCGGGGCGTCGATTTTTTATATTTTACGGGAGACCGATTATGCGAGAAAAATTCGAAGAATTGAGAAAGAGAGCCAAAGAGGAGCTTGAAAAGGTAGGAAATCTTAAAATTCTTACCGACTTAAAGGCTAAATTCATAGGCAAAAACGGCGAAGTGCGCGCGCTTCTTCGCGGAATGAAAGACGTTCCGAACGAAGAAAAAGCTTCCTTCGGCAAAATGGTAAACGACCTGAACGACGAAGTAAGCAAATACTTTGAAGAAAAAGAAGCGAAATTAAAGGAAATCGAGCGGACGGCTTTATACAAAAAGCAGGCGATAGACGTAACGCTTCCGGGTAAAAAACCGCTCTCCGGCAGCTTGCACCCGATAAATATAGTAAAGAACAAAATTTTAGACGCGTTTTGCGGTATGGGATTCGAGATTTTCGAGGGGCCTGAAATAGACAGCGACTATTATTGCTTCCAAGCACTCAATATTCCGAAGGATCACCCCGCGCGCGATATGCAGGATACTTTCTATTTTACGGACAACATACTGCTTAGACCGCATACTTCTCCGGGACAGGTAAGAAC
>CAKQEE010000152.1 GCA_934230055.1 uncultured Clostridia bacterium | reverse complement strand
GTCTAAGGGAATAAAAACGTTTGTAAGAAACACGTATGCGGGCGCGGCGTTCGACGTGATCGCGTTTTCCGTTGCCGCGTGTCTTTTCGTAGCGTTTTCGCATTTGCTCTGTTTTCCCGATTTTCGCCCTTATATGGCTTTCGGCGTGTTCGCAGGTCTCTTTCTTTATGCAAAAAGTTATCATATATTGCTTGCAAAACCCGTTAAAATGCTATATAATGTATTAAAAAGAAAATTCGAGAAACGAACGGAGGCTAAAAATGCCCGAATCGAAATTCAAAAGACTCGTCGTCGCGCTGACCGCGGGCGCGGTGATTCTGATAATTTTTCTTCTTTCGATGATGATTTATCAGCTTGCCGAAATAGGCGTTCAAAATCGAAAAAGGGAAGAATTGAAAGCGGAAATAGCAAGGTATGAACAGCTCATTTCCGAGGGAAAGGACAAGCTTGAATTAAGGTCTACGCGTCTTTGGATAGAACGCCGCGCGCGCGAACTTAATTTTACTTACGAAGACGACGTTCCGCTCGACTGATATAAGGATTTACCACTAAATGAAATACGGCGTTATAGACATCGGCTCGAACTCCGTCAGACTGCTCCTTTCGGACGGCTTTGAAACTTTTTATAAAATTGCCGAAATTACTCGTCTTGCAAAGGGAATGAACGGAAACGGCGCGCTTGTCGGTAAACCCGCCGACGATACCGTAACTGCCGTTTCTTTTTTTGTTAAAAAAGCTTTGGCGGACGGCGCGGAAAAGCTTTTTGCATTTGCGACTTCCGCGGTGAGAACGGCTTTGAACGGGCAAGAGTTTTGCGACAGGATTTTTAATGTTTGCGGCATACGGGTTGAAATTGCCTCCGAAGAAACGGAAGCCGAAATAGGTTATCTCGGCGCGCTTGGAAACACGGACGGAGGAGTAATAGATATAGGCGGAGGCAGTACGGAAATTCAGGTGGTTTCCGGAGGCAAAAGAGTTTACTCAAAAAGTATACCCGTCGGCGCGGTAAGACTTACGGACGCGTGCGGGCAAGACGAAAAACTTCTTAATAAAATTTGCGACGAAAAAGCGCTTGATTTCGGCACGATTCCCAAGGCGCGTTTTACCGCAATCGGCGGCACGGCAACGACCGCCGCGGCTATAATTTTGGGCTTAAAAAAATACGACGCGAAAATTATAGAGGGTTTTTCCCTTGAAAAAAGCGCGCTCTTCGAGCTGAAAGATAGAATTTGCAGAACGCCCGTAGAAAAAAGGCGCGAAATTGCGGGTTTACAGGCGGGAAGAGAGGAAATTATCGGTTCGGGTTTGGCGTTTTTATGCGCGTTATACGATAAAATAGGTATAGAATCCGTAAAAATAAGTGATAAAGATAATCTGGAAGGATACCTTATAAGGAAAAACAAGGGAGACTTATGAACAGAAAAGCTAATATTATAAACGCTGTTTTGTCTACGGCGTTAGCCATAGCCGCGCTTCTTGCAATGATTTCCGTATGTAACGCCGCTTACTCGGCAGCCTCTATGGGGGAAGTTCTTTCTCTCGTAGTCGTCGGCGCGATAGTCTCGGGGTTCGTTATCACCCTTTTGCACGAGTTTTTTCATGTTGTTTCGGCAAAAAAGAATCGCTTCTTCGTCGTTTCCGTAACCGTATGGTTTTTCAGATGGGAAAAATCGGGGGGCAAAACCGTATTTCGTTTCGTTTCTCTTAAAGACGCGGCGGGATACACCGAAATCGTGCCGAGAGATACCGAAAATCTTGCGAAAAGACTTTTAAACGCAACGATTGTCCCGCTTATCGTAACGCTTATTTTAGCCGTTACGGGCGTCGTTCCTTTGTTTTTTGCAGATAAAATGCCGCTATGGGCGTTTTGCTTTACGGCAACTTTCTTTCCGATAGGAATTTATTCGTTCTTCGGCAATGCGTTGCCGGCGGAAAGCGAAGGGGTAAGAAACGACGGGGCTTTGATTAAGGGGCTGAAACTAAACGACGACGAGGCGCAAGTCATGCTTGCGCTTATTTCCGTACAATCGGAAATGCTAAACGGCAAAACGCCCGCTCAGATAGAAGAAAAAATATACTTCGAGCTTCCTCAAATCAGAGAAGATTCAATGAACTTCGTAATGCTGCTTTTTGCGAGGTATTCTTATTATCTCGATAAAGAAGATTACGAAAATGCGAAGGCAACTCTTTCAAGACTTGTGTCGCTGGAAGATTATTTCGACAAACAGGTGGCAAAGCTTGTAAAAACGGAAGAACTTTACGCGGCGTGTACTTTTTCTTTTAACGCAGAAAAAGCGGACGAACTGACTTTCGAACTTGAAAAATTTCTTAACGCCGTAAATATTTCCGAAACGATTCGCGCTAAAATCGCTTATAAACTTTACGTAAAGGGCGAAAAAGACGGGCTTGACGACTTTTATAATAGAGGCATAAGAGAAGCGGACAGATGCCCGATTTCGGGCAGAGGAGAGTTCGAAAAGAAACTTCTTCGCAAAATGAAAGACGATATTTTGTCCGATTAATTTTTTATCTAAAACTTTATTTCAATTTGATAAAACCGCACGGGGATTGTTAAAGCCCGTACGGTTTTTTACGTATTTGCTTTTTAATATAAAGTCAAAAACGGGTTTTTTATATAAAAATTTCCGATTTTATCATTTGTTTTTCTTCGCAAAAAAACGAAAATAGCATATTTTACTTACTTTGTATATTTACGGAAATTGTGCAAATATTATTTTTGTGCTTAAAACGGTTTTGATTTTTGCCGTAATTTTAATTTTTCCGATCTTTTTGAATTTCGATTTCGTAATAAAAAACGACTTAAAAAGGTTGTGGTTCGGTTTTCATTTATACGGAATAATAAAAATTTTCGGCGGATATGCAGAAAGAATTAACGGCGGCTTTGCGATTCATTTATCAAAAAATAAAGCGATTATTCTTAATTATTCCGAAATTTTCGGCGCGCAAAAAAAAATTAAACCGTTAAAAGATTATCATTTTATAAGATTTAATTCTTTACTTGAAATAGGAAGCGAAACCGATGAAGAAAAGGCTTTTGCGGCGGCTTTGATAACGAGTTATTTCGGAGAAACGGCCGGCAGGTATTTAGGGATTGAAAAACCATATTTAAAAATACAAAACGACGTTAATCTGTTTATGGGAGAAGACGTTTTTAATTTTTATTTCAGCGGCACCGTTGTCTTTAACTTGCTTATGATTTGTTTAAGTATTATTAAAATTTGTACGGGGAAAATTGTGTATGCGTTCGGAAAAGGAAAATAACAAAATAAACGACGTTGTGGAAACCGCCATGAAAAATCTCGGCGAATTGATAGACGTCAACACGGT
>CAKQEE010000151.1 GCA_934230055.1 uncultured Clostridia bacterium | reverse complement strand
GCCATATCAAAAATGCAGTTAAGCATAAGGGCAAGTTTTTCCGCCTTCCTGTGTTTACCTTCTTTAATAATTCCGAACAAGTAAGTCTGCAAATCCGATCTCGTTATATCGCTTAAAGTACGCTTTGTAAAAGTCGGGGATAAATCCACGCGATAAGACCTTTCGTACTCTTTATAAGTAGACGGTTTCGTCGTTTGTTCTTTGATTTTAAGCCATTCTTCGGCGTAATCGGTAAATAAAACTTTATCGGCGGTTTTAACTTCCTTAATCTGTTGTTGCGGTGTTTCGTCTGAACGGTCGTAATAAGAGGTGAGTCTGTCCATAAAGCGTTTGCGCATAGTTTCAAAATCTCTTCTCGATGCTTCGATATACATATTTTTACGTCGTATACGGGCTTCGTAATAACCGTTGCTTGTTATTCGGTAATTTACTATGTAATTGTTTGCTATAAAAATCTTTTTAATATAATTCGGCATAGCCTTAATCTCCTGTTTTGTAAATTTAAAACCTGATTTCGAGCCTTTGTCGAAAGTTTCCCTGTTTTCCCTTTTGCGAACTAATTCGTTAATAACGTTTTTTATTGACGAAAGTTGTCCGCATAATGCCGAAAGAACGTTGTCTTCGGCGGCTACGGTGTTACAATTTAATCTCTTATAATTCAAATCTCCTTATTTTTGATTGTGCGCAAATATGATGTTCTTTTTCTGCTCGGCGTTGTACCTTTTTCACAGATTCCTCCTTTAAAATTTTTAATACGGGCTATCGTCGAAATATTTTTCGTCGTAAGCGTCGCCCTGTTCGCGGTTATAACGACTGATTTGTTCTTGCGCGGTATTCTTTATGAGCGAAGTGCTTTTGCCTCGTACCGCTCCGTATGGCGACGATATGCGATTATAAAAATCTTCCTGCAATTCCGAATATGCGGTAAGTCCGCCGCGTCGTTTCCAGAACGCCGAATGAGATAAAATCGGTGTTTCGCGATTTATTCTCAAACGATATACAGGTTCTCCGTGTTCGTCGGTCTTTTGTAAACGTGTGCCGTATTCGTTTTTCTCGTTACTCATAACTTGTTCTTGCCATATTTCGGTAACGGGCAAGTAATATACGAAAAGATTTCGCCTGTTCGGCTGAAAAATCTTTACGGTGCAGATAATGTTCTTATCCGTTTGCATATAGCCGATTTTTTGAACGGCGTATTCGTAACAGTTTTCAAAATAAGTAAGTATTTCATTCTTCGATTGAAATCCGTTCCAAAACTCTTTGTTGCCGCCGAATTGTAAACACTCTAAAACCTTGTTGTTTTTTCGCTTGTTGTAGCGGGCGTGTAATCGGTTTAAGGTTTTATCCCACGCTTCGGTCGTCGAACCGTTTAATCGCTTTTTATAATCGACGTCGTAAAGTTCTTCGCAAGTTGCGAGATAATCGTCCACGGTTTGCAGTTCGTTTTCTCTATGCAAAAGGACAGAGATCGTCGCGTGTTTTTCTCTCGGTAATTTCCACGGTGCGATTTCGTCTTTATCAAGCGATACGTTTCGTTTGTTCCAATAATAATTATTCATTTTTTTCACCTCCATTGCCTTCATTCGGCTAAAAATTTAAACGCAGAAAAAAATCGACCTTTGTTGTAAAGGTCGATTTACGCGTTTTCTACTATTAAGCCACGAGAACGCCGAAAATATTACAAAAGTCTAAAATTATTTTTTGTAATACTTATAAAAATTTGTCAGCCGTTTGTTGCGCCAATTTGCAACGAACGGATAAAGTCTTTCGGTTAAAAATTCATACGGCGTAACGTGCAGCCGATTAGTTATTTTTTCAAGAGTATAATATAAGCCGCTATAAAATTTACCATTTGACTTAAAACCTGCCGATTGCCTTAGTTTGCTTTCGTTTG
This sequence comes from uncultured Clostridia bacterium, assembly GCA_934230055.1. GTDB lineage: Bacteria > Bacillota > Clostridia > Christensenellales > Borkfalkiaceae > UBA1259. The sequence continues at coordinate 1,506 of CAKQEE010000151.1, read as the reverse complement.
TCAACCTGACGAATACTGCGCCGACAATTTCGGGTTTATCTTTGTAGTATTCGTTATAATGATTTCGCTCGCTTTCGGTAGCCGAATCGAGATATTTTTCAATATCCGAAAGCATCGTTTCGTTGTTAAAAAGATAGTATTTAAGAGTATAACGGCACAATTCACCTATGCTGTAAAAACTATAAAGAAAAGGCAATAAATCCTGCCATATAGAGCGGATAACAAACTCTATTTCCACGTCGAGATAATTCGGAAGTTCGCCTTTATTCATAAATATTTCCCAATAGTATGAAACAATTTCGTCGGAAGTTGCATTTTTAATAAAAGAGTTTTCTATTTTAGAGTTTATCCGTTTAATTGCGGAAGAAACGTAGCCTTGCGTTACGCCCGTTTTTTCGGCAATTTCAGCCTGCGTGTATCCGTTTCGGTATAAGGTTATTATGGATTGTTCTTTTTCATTCAATGCCGCATGACGTAGATTGTTTTCGTCGGCGGTTTGTTCTAAAACCTCTTCTAACGAGTCATCGTCGGATATGTGTTTTTGCTGTTGTTTGACGGAAAGCCTATCTTCATTCGCGCTCGGCATTGTAGATGAATGACGGGTAAATTTATGAGTGTTATTATATTCGAGCCTGTCAAGTTCAAGCAATGCTTCCCATTCACTTTCGGAAACTTCGGTAACGATATAATAATTATCTCCGTATTGTTCGTCGGCAACGTCCTTAAGTAAGCACGGATAATAATACTTATATTTTCCTTCCGTTTTAGCGGGAATCTTCTTTTTATTAAAATGGTACGCTAATTTATCCATAACAATATTTTACCAAATTAAATATGACAGGTTTAGTCAGTATTCATAAAAAATTCAACAAAAAAACAACTATATAAGTCACCGCGTTATTTGTTATAAAAAGCGATGCCTAAGCAGGATAAGGCGAATGCAACGAGGGGCATTTCGCGATAAAATCAGCCGCCGCAAGATTTTCTAGCGGCGGCTGACAAGTCGGAAACCGACTTTTAGCATTACTGAATATATTAAAAATATACAAACATTCGACAAAACACATTACGGAAAGGTGTCGACGAATGGTTTTATGTAAAATACTCATCGAAAGGGGAATACGCTTAGGAATATTATGTTAAGTTTTAACATAAAGAAAATCTTTTCGCTATCTTTTTATTGTTGTTGTCGCATATTGCAATCTGCATTATTTTCGATTTTTTTACCGAAATATGTTGACAACGACAACGAATAATATTATTATTAAACATAACTACACGAATAGTGAGCCTTTTTGTCGGGTTTCAGGCGTGTAAGGCGGTTTTAAGACGGGTTATGAGAAAACTTAACGTTGAAATTCTTAAACAAAATATTACGAGCCGAGCCGAAAAACAACTGAACGAAAACAGATTTTCGGGCGCGTCGGCAGCGGTATATCAAAACGGAGAACGTGTTTTTAAGGGTTGTTTCGGCGATGCGGACGACGGTACGCTTTATCGTATCGC
>CAKQEE010000150.1 GCA_934230055.1 uncultured Clostridia bacterium | reverse complement strand
AATTTTTTCTTTTGTCGCGACGTGTCCGATAAAAACCGCAAACACCGCGTTACTATTCGTTATTACTATTCGATTCTAAATATACCCGATAAGCATAGCGGATAATTCCGCCGCGGAGGTAAGTCCTACTCTGCGTTCCCTTTCGATTCCTTCCGAAAACAGTATTACGGTCGGCACCGATTCCACGCCGTACTCGCTTGCAATATCCGCGTTTACGTCTACGTCTATTTTGATTATTTGCGCTTTGTCTCCCGCACGCTCCGAAAATTCTCGAAGTACCGGCGACTGCATTTTGCACGGCGCGCACCAGCTTGCGTAAAAATCCGCTATCACCGGAACGCCCGTGCCGAAAGCCTTATTCAGTTCCGCTCTTCCCGAAATCTCCTTTATCTCCATTTTCCTCTCCTTTTTGTACTATTTGCACGACGCGCCAACGAAAACCGCTCGATCTTTGCAGTTTTTTGTCTACCGCCGCCAAAATAGTATACCACGAAACGAGGAAAATTAAACTTAACAATAATATCCAGATTTCTTTTTTTATAACGAGAAGAGCTATTGCCGCCGCAATACCGATAAGCAAAAGCGGCACGGCGAACACTAGAAGCGCGGCGGAAAGCCTGCCGTCTTTTTCCCGTTCGATTATAACGGTATCGCCCTCTTCTGCGCCTATCGAATTTTCCGCTTTAAGCTCCGTGCTTTCCGCGTTTTTGGGAAAAACGCACATTCCGCACTTTGCACATTCGCCTTTTTTATCGAGTTTTACGGTGGCTTCTTCTCCGTTTACGCCTGTTATCGTCACGAATTCTTTCATATTTTCTTCCGTTTATATTACTCACGAGAAATTAAGTAACAAAACAATAAAGCACCTAAGCCCGCTTTCGGTTATCCGCGGAAAGCCAAAAACTCGGTTATTTCGTCGCACGGAATTTCGCGCTCTTCTCCGCTTGTCATATCTTTAAGCTTAACCACGTTTTTGGCGTATTCTTCGGAGCCGATTACGCCGACGTATTTCGCGCCGATTTTATCGGCATACTTGAATTGCGCCTTTATTCCTCTGCCGACGTGGTCGGTTTCGGCAACGATTTTTTTCTTTCTCAAATTTTCGGTAAGAATGAAAGCCCTTTCGCTTTCCGCTTCTCCCATAGGCGCGAAGTAAACGGTCACACCGCGTTCTTCGGGGATTTTTACCCCCGTGTTTTCAAGAACGAGCAGAAGCCTTTCTATGCCGGCGGCAAAGCCTATGCCCGCAACCTCCGAACCGCCTATTGAAGAGATAAGCCCGTCGTATCTTCCGCCGCCGAGAACGGTGCCTTGCGCGCCGATTTCTTCCGAAACGAACTCAAACACCGTGCGGGAATAATAGTCAAGCCCCCTGACGATATTCGGATCGAGAACGTATTCCGCGCCCCCCGCTTTCAGAAGCTTTTCCGTTTGATTTAAGTGCGCTTTGCAATCGTCGCAAAGATAATCGAGAATCTTCGGCGCGTTTGCCGTTACCTTTTTACACTCTTCGTTTTTGCAGTCGAGAACGCGCAACGGGTTCTTTTCCATGCGCTCTCTGCAAAGCGGGCAAAGCTTTTCTTCGTGCGATTTAAGATATTTCAAAAGGGCGGCGTGATACTCTTTTCTGCAAGCTTTACAGCCTATGCTGTTTATGTGCAAGGTTACGTTTTTAACGCCGATTCTGTCTAAAAAGTTTTTCGCAAGAAGAATTATCTCCGCATCCGCTTCGGGACGGGAAGCTCCCAAAAGCTCCACGCCGAACTGGTGGAATTCGCGAAGTCTGCCCGCCTGCGGACGTTCGTATCTGAAACAGCTCGTGATATAATAAAGTTTAGAAGGAAGCGTGCCGCTCTGCAAGCCGTTCTCTATAAAAGCGCGAGCAACCCCCGCCGTGCCTTCCGGCTTTAAGGTTATGCTCCTGCCGCCTTTATCGAGAAAAGTGTACATTTCCTTATTCACGACGTCCGTCGTTTCCCCGACGCCGCGCGCAAACACTTCCGTATGCTCGAAAGTAGGGGTTCTTATTTCCTTAAAATTGTATTCCGCAGCTATTTCTCTTGCGGTGTTTTCTATAAAATGCCACTTATATGCGTCTTGCGGCAACAGGTCTTTCGTGCCTTTTGGAACGTTTAACATTTTTTCTTCCTCTATCCTTTAACTAAAAATTCGTTTTTTAACGATTTTGCTCGTTTCGGGGCGTTTTATTATATTTTACAAAATATACTTTTTAAGGTCTTTGCTCTTCATCTCTTTGCCGAGCTTTTCTTCTATAAACGCCTTGTCTACGACAACCTGTTTTCCCGTGCCGTCCGCGTTAAAAGAAACGTCTTCCAAAAGATTTTCCATAACCGTGTGCAACCTTCTTGCGCCTATATCTTCGCTTGTGGCGTTCATCTCTTCCGCTATTCCCGCCAAAAGCTCTATCGCCTCGTCCGTAAATTTAAGCTCTACGCCGTCGGTTGCCAAAAGCTTGGCGTACTGAACGGTTATGGCGTTTCTCGGCGTGGTGAGAATTTCCACGAAGTCGTTTTTGGTAAGGCTCGTCAGTTCTACCATTATCGGGAACCTGCCTTGCAGCTCCGGAATAAGATCGGAAACCCTGGAAACGTGGAACGCGCCCGCCGCGATAAACAGGATATAATCGGTTTTAATCGCACCGTACTTCGTCATTACGGTAGAGCCTTCCACTATCGGAAGAATATCCCTTTGAACGCCCTCTCTCGAAACGTCCTGTCCGCCCGAACTCGTGCCTTTTGCCGCGATTTTATCTATTTCGTCTATAAAAATTATTCCTTCCTGCTCCGCTCTGCGAATCGCTTCTTCGTTTACGGAATCGTTATCTATAAGTTTGTCCGCTTCTTCCGCAAGCATAATTTCTCTCGCTTCTTTTACGGTAAGCTTGCGCTTTTTATGCTTCTTCGGCATAAAGTCGCCGAATATACTGCCTATGCTTATCTCCGCGCCGCCCGGAACGAGTTCCATAGGCTTCGGCGCGTCTACTATATCTATTTCGATAATTTCGTTATCGTAATATCCCTTTTTAAGTCCTTCCGCGATATTCTGCTCGAATATCTCATCCGGTGTTTCGCCCTTGTCCGCCCGTCTTGCCGCGGCAACTATTTTAACGATCTTCGCGTCTACCGTCGCGCCCGCCTTTTCCGTCACCTTCTTAAAGCGTTCTTCTTTAACGAGCCTTACGGAACACTCCGCAAGGTCGCGTATCATGGATTCTACGTCTCTTCCCACGTAACCTACTTCCGTATATTTGGTGGCTTCCACCTTTATGAACGGCGCGCCGACGAGCTTTGCAAGTCTTCTTGCAATCTCCGTTTTACCTACGCCCGTAGGTCCTTTCATTATAATGTTCTTGGGGGTTATCTCCTCCATGTCCGCCTTGCTTAAAAGGCTTCTTC
>CAKQEE010000149.1 GCA_934230055.1 uncultured Clostridia bacterium | reverse complement strand
TGGGATTTTCCACTATCAGCTCCGTACCGTCCGTTTTGTGTACCTTATAAGAAACGGAGGGCGCGGTAGTGATTATATCGAGGTCGAATTCGCGCTCGATTCTTTCCTGAATGACGTCCATATGCAATAGCCCCAAAAATCCGCAGCGAAACCCGAAGCCGAGAGCTACCGAATTGTCGGGCTCTATGGAAAGGGCGGCGTCGTTCAGTTTCAGCTTCAAAAGTGCGTCTTTTAGGTCGTTGAACTTGCTTCCGTCCAGCGGGAACACGCCCGAAAAGACCATAGGCAACGCCTTTTTATAACCGGGCAGCGGTTTGTCCGCGGGGTTGTCCGCATAGGTTATCGTATCGCCGACCGCCGTATCTTCTATATTTTTAACGCTCGCGGCGATATACCCTACTTCGCCCGCGGAAAGCTCGTCCTTCGGGAGCATTTTGGGCGCAAAAACGCCGACTTCCGTAACGGTAAATCTTTTGCCCGAAACGAATGTCTTTATTTCCGTGCCGACTTTTACTTTGCCGTCCACTATTCTCACAAAGCAGATAACGCCCTTAAAATTATCGTAAAAACTGTCGAAAATAAGGGCTTTAAGTGGCGCGTTTTCGTCCCCTTTCGGCGCGGGAATACGCGTTACTATTTTCTCTAAAACCTCTTCTACGTTAAGCCCGCTTTTCGCGGAAATTCTCGGCGCGTCCGAAGCGTCTATCCCGAGAATGTTTTCCAGCTCCTCCGCAGCCTCTTCGGGGTTTGCGGAAGCTAAATCCATTTTGTTTATTACGGGCAGAATTTCAAGGTCGTTGTCTATGGCAAGATAGGCGTTCGCAAGCGTTTGAGCCTGCACGCCCTGCGTTGCGTCCACGATGAGAATCGCACCCTCGCACGCCTTTAACGAACGGGAAACCTCGTAAGAAAAATCGACGTGTCCGGGGGTGTCTATAAGGTTAAAAACGTATTCTTCGCCGTCCTTTGCCTTGTAGAACATTCTTACGGGGGTAAGCTTTATGGTAATTCCGCGTTCGCGCTCCAAATCCATGCTGTCTAAAAGCTGGTCTTCCATTTCTCGTTCGGAAACCTGCCCCGTCATCTCCATAAGCCTGTCCGCAAGCGTGGATTTGCCGTGGTCGATATGCGCTACGATGCAGAAATTGCGTATATTTTGCTTCTTGATTGACATAACTTTCCTTTTTATATATAATTTAAGGGTATTTTTACCTATTAAAGTATATACTATCGATAAGAAATTTGCAACTAAATTAAAAACGGAGTTTCATTTAAGAGGCGTTATGAAAAGCAGATTGAGTACGGAAAGCGGTCTTTTTAAAAAACCTATCGCCCACCGCGGGCTTTGGGGCGAAACCTCTCGCGGGTTTATCGCGGAAAATTCGATAGCCGCATACGAAGCCGCCGCCGAACGCGGTATACCGATAGAAACAGACCTTTATTTATCTACGGACGGAGTTCTTTATTGTTTTCACGACGCAACCTTGGAACGCACCACTAACGGCAGCGGGTTTATTTACGAAAAAAATTCGATGCAACTCGACGCGCTCTCGCTGAACGGCTGTTCGGGAGAGAAAATTCCGCGACTTTCAGAATTGCTCGAAATCTCCTGCGGAAAAAGCCCGCTTTTGATAGAGCTTAAAAATCAGCCCGTAAAGGGTTTTACGGAAGCCGCCGTAAAGGCTTTGTCGGAATATAAAGGGGAATTTGCCGTGCAAAGTTTCGTTCCCGCACACCTTATGAAAGTTAAAAAGCTTGCGCCCGACTTTTTGCGCGGGGTACTCGGCACCGAAAACGCGGAGGGCGAAAACGCCGCGGTACGGTTCACGCTTAAAAATATGCCGTTTAACAGGCTTATCGCGCCTGATTTTATAAGCTATCGGCACACGGGGCTGCCCCTTGCGCAAAAAAAACGCGGCGGTCTGCCCGTTTTTGCGTGGACTATTACTTCGGAAAGCGAAGAGGTTAAAGCGAAAGAATTTGCAGACAACGTTATTTTCGAGGGCTTCGTTCCGCAAGAATATAAAAGCGATAAAGAACTATAACGGACGATAAGACGTGCCTGATCGGTGACGATAAAGGTAATGAACGCCGTGGGCAACGCATAGATCGGCACGACGAAGCGGGACGATTCTGCGAACGGTGCGAGAAGTGCGCGACGAAACGACACGGCGGCGCGAGGAACGAGACAGGAAACAGCGTAGCACGGCGGCGTGGGGAACGGTGCGAGAAGTGCGCGACGAAACGACACGGCGGCGTGGGGAACGAGACGGCGAACGAGACAGGAAACGGCGAAGCACGGCGGCGTGGGGAACGGTGCGAGAAGTGCGCGACGAAACGACACAGCGGTGCGAGGAACGAGACAGGAAACAGCGTAGCACGGCGGCGTGGGGAAATTTACTATAACTCGGCAAACTTCGGTATAGCGGAAAAATTATCGCTAAGAGGCAACGAATACGGCATAGTAGCGACAATCAGGGGCGAAAAACGGCAAAAATTTACCTTTGCCGTTTTTATTTCGCTTTTTCTTCCTTTACGTTTTTTGCATTTGCCCTTTTATATTTACCCTATTTACGTTTACTCTTGACTTAACAGCGCGGTTTAATGTATAATTAGTTTCGGAAACAATCCATAATCAACTTACGGAGGAAATTATAAATGCAGACTATCAAAAGACCGAACAATATGGAGAGAATAACAAACACAGATCTCGCTAACTCATTCATCGACGAACAGGTTAAAGAAATCCGCGCGCAGGTCGGCGACAAAAAAGTACTTCTTGCGCTCTCGGGCGGCGTAGACAGTTCGGTCGTTGCCGCGCTTCTTATTAAAGCGATAGGCAAAAACCTCGTTTGCGTACACGTAAACCACGGGCTTTTAAGAAAAGGCGAACCCGAACAGGTTATAAAAGTTTTCGGCGAAGAAATGAAAGCAAACCTCGTTTACGTAGACGCCACGGACAGATTTTTAGATAAGCTTGCAGGCGTTGCGGATCCCGAAAAGAAACGTAAAATCATCGGCGCGGAATTCGCCCACGTGTTTGAAGAAGAAGCGAGGAAGTTTGAAAACGCGCGTTATCTTGCACAAGGCACGATATATCCCGACATTATCGAGTCGGGCGGAAAGCACAATGCGGTCATAAAATCGCACCACAACGTCGGCGGACTTCCCGAAAAACTCAACTTCAAGGGCGTTGTCGAGCCGCTGAACGGACTTTTCAAAAACGAAGTCCGTATCGTTGGCAAGAAATTGGGGCTTCCCGACTTCCTTATCAACCGTCAGCCGTTCCCGGGCCCCGGACTTGCAGTCAGGGTAATGGGTGAGGTCACCAAGGAAAAATGCGACATTTTGAGAAAAGCCGACAAAATTTATCGTGAAGAAATCGAAAAATCGAAAGTCAAAACATCGCAATACTTTGCGG
>CAKQEE010000148.1 GCA_934230055.1 uncultured Clostridia bacterium | reverse complement strand
TCCTTGTTCTGTCTGTTTTCGTCGCCGAAGAACCCGCAAGCTGTAGCCGCTTTTTCGTCGAAGGTTATCACGAATGTTGAAAATATATCCGCCTTTGTTGGTAAAAATTTCTATCGTTTTGGTATCTTCGCCTTTATCCGAGCAAATCTTAACATAATTTTTATAAACGTGTCAAGTAATTGTCAACTTTTTTTAATTGTATTTCTTTTAATATTTATATTTTTCTCCTTATATCTATCACACTCCCGTTTTTTGGGAGTGCAGAGCTTTCATTAAATATTAAAATAGTATTTAAGTACAAAATTTAAACATACTTTACTATACAAACAAGCGATGAGAGACTTGTTCTCACATCGCTTGTTTGTATTTAAATCGAAAACTATCTTAAATTACGCCTTTTTTGAGGATTATGTTCGCGTATATCTGCTTTTCGCCTGTCGCTATCACCGCGTAAGCGTTTTTCGCCCGCTCGTAAAAAGAGTTCCGTTCTATTCCGCCGAGTTTCGCGTTTTTATCGTGTTCATTCGCGATTTTTTCGTATTCCGCCCAAATCGTAGGATTAACCTTTCCTTCGTCGCTCGAAGTGAGATTCATTAAAATCATATTCGGCTCCGCGTAAGTATCGAGCGGAATTAGTGACATCACCGCGTCGAGAATTTCCGCGCCGCCTATTCCGTCCGCACGGATAACCCTCTTTCCCAAATTCGCGGAAGGAAAATTCCCGTCCGCTATAACTATTTCGTCGCCGTGTCCCATCTCGCACAAAATTTTGAGAAGCTCCGGACCTACAAGTTTATTTATTCCTTTCAACATAAAATCGCCTCCGAAATATTTTATTTTTAATTATATAAGCTTGTTATATCCTTTTTTCAGGTCGTATACTTTTCCGTTTATTTCGACTTGCTTTTCTGCGGGAGACCTGACCGAAAGCTTTGTAATTTCGCCCTTTTCGAGCTTTGCGGAAACCAGAAGCCCCCCTCTCGAACGCAAATTCTTAAACTCCGACGTTCCGCTTTTCCACTCGTCGGGAATCGCCGCAAAAAGCTCTATAAAGCCCCTATGATCCTGCAAAAGCATTTCGTGCAGCGAGTCGCAGAAGCCGAACAGACTTTCAAGCGTGAACGGACGGTAATGAAACCAAGTATAGCCGTAATTTTTATAGTCGCCGTTCAGGTGAAATCCGTTCCCGGCGACGAAGCCTCTGCAAAACTGACGAATTCTTTCATACGCGGCATTTCCGCGCTTTGCCATAGCGTACAAGCTTGCGGACATCGCGAACGAAAAGCCTACCCAGTAACCCGTGCCGAGAGCTTCGAGTTCGGCAATCGTTCCGTCGTAAATTTTTTTGTGTTCTTCGCTGTCGTAATTTATAAGGTGCAGCGGGTATAAACACATAACGTGCGAAAAATGCCTGTGCGTTTCGGGAAGCTTCTGCGTTTTATCGAGCATAACGACGCCGTTTTCATCTATCGCTATATCGTCGAGCCTGTTTAAGGTCTCCTTGTAGCCCTCCGCACTCTCGCCGAGCTTTTCCGCATACCCCGCCAGAGTCTGATATAAATACCTTAAAAGAGCAAGGTCGAAATTAGAATTCGGGGTTAAATAAGCCCTCGGTTCGTTATCGAAGATTTCCGGAGAAGAGGAAAGCGGAAGATACAGCTTGCCGTCTTTTTCTTCTAAAAGCGCGCTTATCGCCCGCGCCGTCTTCTTGAAAAACGGGTATGCGCGGGTTCGCAAAAACTTTTCGCTACCTGTATAAAGATAGTATTCGTCAAAACTCTGCGCCGCCCATATGGTCATAGTCGGCGAAAGCGAATATTGCGCCCAGCCGCCCATAGGCTTTCCGTCCAAAGTCGAACACGAGGGAATCAGCAGCCCCTTAACGCCGAAAAACTCTTTCGCAAACCTTTCGTACGCGGGCGTAAGCTTCCACAAATAATCGACGAACGCCTCGCCCTCCTCAAGCCTGTTAGCCTTTAAATACGATTGATACGAAAGCTCGGTGTTGGTATCGTGATGATAATCGCCTTTCCAAGGCGGCAGGCAGTCGTTATCCGCCGTCCACACCCCCTGAAGAGGCATAGGATACCCGCCCTTTGCCGAACAGCTTTTAAATAAATACCAGCTTTTTTTATACGTTTCGTCTATGAGCTTATCGCCCGTTTTCACAAAAGATTTACCGCGGTACTTCGCCCGGTCCTTCTCGTGCGCGGCAAAAAGCTTATCGAACCCGATTTCCGCCGCTTTTTTAAGTTCTTCCTTCCCAAAAGATATATAGTCTTCGGCGTCGTCCGTCGTGGAAAGCGTATAAAGCAGCTCGTTTCCCGAGCGAAGCGTGACTATGCCGAACGCATAAGCCGTGTGAGTTTTCTGCTCGTACCACTTAAAATCGCCGTCGTCGTAAAACTTTGCTTCGGGATAACCGAGCGACATTTTTTCGGCGTTATCGGCTATTGCGGACTTGCCCGCGGGCATACCCGAAAGATACGCGGGAACGTGCAGATTTAAAGTAAAATCGCGAGTCGCCTTAACAATTCCCACCCCTCCGAGCTTGCCGATAAAAATCTCCGCTATCGGTTCGTTTCCCGAATACACCTCCGCTTTCGCCTTGTCGTAATCGAGAGAATAGCGCACGTTTTCGGCGTCCTTGAAGAAAAGTTCCAGCCGCCCCGCCGTGATTTTGGATGGATAAGGCTTTCCCATAAATATATCTTCAAAAAGCCTGTCGCGCTCCTTCCAATCCTCTTCTTTTCCGCTTTTGGAAAGTTTTACGAGGTTTTTATAATTAAAACCTTTTTCCAAGGTCGTTTCGTTCGGGCGCAAATCCCATAAATCGGTTCTGTCAACGGTGATTTTAAGCGGCTCGCCGCCGTAAACGATACTGCCCGTAAAGCCGTTGCCGAGGGGCAAGCCCTCGTCCCAGTTTTCGGTTCTGATTATTCTTTTATCCATCTTACTTCCATAGGTTTAAGAACGAGTTCGGTTCTTACTCCGTTTTCGTCGTAAAACTCCGTTTTCTGTTTCGTTTTCGCGTTGTTTATCACCGCGTATTTTCCGCTCGCGGGGTAATAATTGCATTCCGTGTTCTCGTTAGTAGAATAACATTCGTAAAGATTTTTGTTCGTTACCCTGCACATCGCTTTGTAAAGTAGCCGCGAGTTTTGGAACGAATACGGAATTCCCGTTATATAAAAGCTTCTTCCTTTTCCGTACTCGTTTATCGCCATTTTTACTTCCCCGACGTTTACGTTCCTCTTAAATCTGTCGGAAAAAGTTATATCAAGCACTTTCGTTCCGTCAAGGGCGTAAATGTTTTTCTTATCCTCGCCGTAGTCGATTTCTTTTAGCCCTTCCGTAAGCTCGTCCGCTTGTTTTTGTATATTATACTTATCGTTAGATAATGTATAACCTATCTCTTCGTCTACTCCGAGTAC
>CAKQEE010000147.1 GCA_934230055.1 uncultured Clostridia bacterium | reverse complement strand
CATACTCCGGTTACGAAGCTATGGTGAAGGACAGCCTTGAAAAGTTAATCGAAAACAATAATTTGCAGGAAAACATCTTCGAGATTCAGATTCCTATGGAGGAAACGCTCGAAGAAAAGGCGAACGGCAAAAAGAAAATCGTCGAGAGAAAGAAATTTCCTTGCTACGTTTTCCTGAAAATGATTTATTCAAACGATATTTGGTATCTCGTTACCAACACGCGCGGCGTAACCGGATTCGTCGGCCCGCAAGGTCGTCCGCTTCCGCTTACGGATGAAGAAGTGGTGAGAATGGGACTCGGTGCGGATCAGTCTACGGTAGACCTTAAAGAGGGCGACGAGGTTCAGATTCTTTCGGGACCGCTGGAATCTTTCACGGGAAAAGTTCTTTCCGTAAACGACGCGGCGAAAAAACTTCTCGTAAACGTCACGATGTTCGGCAGAAGCACGGACGTAGAAGTGGAATTTTATCAGGTGAAGAAGATAAACGTTTCCGCGGCGGAAAAAGACGAGGACGCCGAAACCCTGTAAATCGGGGCGCGCACGGCGCAATTTATATGTAAAGTTTTCCGAAAGAGCGCGAAAAAACGCGCGAATCGGAAGCAGAATAAACAAAAAACGATAGATTTTCGGGAAGCACCCGAATTACTATAAACAGTGGGAGTTGCGGACAAATTCATTCATCTTCGCAACGATATTACCACCGAGGAGGTTATTATGGCTAAAAAAGTAACAGCAATCGTAAAACTTCAATTACCCGCCGGCAAGGCAACCCCCGGTCCGCCCGTAGGTTCCACGCTCGGTCCGCACGGTATCAACATTCCGGGGTTTACGAAAGAGTTTAATGCGAAAACGCAGGATCAGGCAGGTCTTATCATACCGGTCGTTATGACCATTTATCAGGACCGTTCCTTTACGTTTATTCTTAAAACGCCCCCCGCACCCGTTCTTATCAAGAAGGCTTGCGGAATCGAAAGAGCGAGCGCGGTTCCCAACAAGACCAAGGTCGCAAAGATCACGAGGGCGCAGGTTGAAGAAATCGCGAAGCTCAAAATGCCCGACCTTAACGCAAACACGCTCGAAAGTGCGGCAAGCATGATTGCCGGCACCGCGAGAAGCATGGGTATCGAGGTCGTAGATTAAGGAGTATGTGGGAGAGGCGGTTTCGCCCCGAACGTACCACAGGAGGTAAAGAGTAATGAAACACGGTAAAAAATATATTGAAAGCGCAAAAACCATAGAATCCGCAAAGCTTTACGAAGCGGAAGAAGCTATCGGTCTCGTACTTGATTCGGCAAAAGCCAAGTTCGACGAAACGGTAGAACTGCACGTTCGTTTGGGTGTAGATCCCAAGCAGGCGGATCAGCAGGTAAGAGGCGTTATCGTTCTTCCTAACGGAACCGGTAAAGACGTTAAGGTTCTCGTTCTCGCAAAGGGCGAAAAAGCGGACGAAGCGAAAGCTGCGGGCGCGGATTTCGTCGGCGCGGAAGACATGATACAGAAGATTCAGACCGAAAACTGGTTCGATTACGACGTTATCATCACCACACCCGATATGATGGGACTCGTCGGTCGTATCGGTAAGGTTTTAGGTCCTAAAGGCTTAATGCCTAACCCGAAGAGCGGCACGGTTACGATGGACGTTACCAAGGCGATTAAAGATACCAAAGCAGGTAAGGTCGAATACAGACTCGATAAGAACGCTATCATTCACTGCGCTATAGGCAAAAAGAGCTTTGGCAAAGAAAAGATTAAAGAGAACTACGACGCGCTTATGGAAGCTATCGTTAAGGCTAAACCTGCCGCGGCGAAGGGACTTTATCTTAAAAGCGTTGCGCTTGCAAGCACTATGGGCCCCGGCGTTAAAATTGCCGCTAAATTTTAGTTGACAAACGTCGGCTCAAAGTAGTACAATATCGAAGTAGAAAATATTTTTAGCCCGAGACAGTAGGTTTTTAATATGCGGTTTTGCCGTATTCCCACCGAGGCGGAATCATCAATGGCGTTTTAAAGCTGCCCTTGCGTTCCGTTTCGGAGTGCAAGGGCTTTTTATTAAAAACAAGGAGGTAAATCAATGTCGGCAAATTTTGAAGCGAAAAAACTCGTTGTAGAAGACATTAAAAACAAAATTCAGGCTGCTAAATCCGTCGTGTTCGTAAAGTTCGTCGGTCTTACCGTTGCGGAAGACACCGAACTTCGCAGAGAGTTCCGTAAGAACAACGTCGAATACAAGGTTTTGAAGAACACTCTTATCAAGCGTGCGTTCAACGACCTCGGAATCACTTCGTTCGACGACGATTTGAACGGTCCTACGTCCGTTGCTTTCGGCGCAGACGAAACCGCGGCGGCAAAGGTTATAGTAGAAGCCGCTAAAAAGTACGAGAACAAAGTTGCGGTTAAATGCGCTTACGTCGAGAACGAAAAGATCGACGAAAACGGCGTAAAAGCACTTGCGGCTATGCCCTCGAAAGAAGAACTCATCGCAAAAATGCTCGGCTCTTTGCAGGCACCTATCACGAATTTCGTGGGCGTGCTTTCCGCAATGCCGAGAAGCCTCGTTATTGCGCTTAACGCAGTGGCGGAGAAAAAGGCACAATAATTTATCGGACAAGTGCCGTCCGAAAAAAACAAAAATTTCAAATTAAAAAGGATTTATGGAGGATAAAACAATGGCAGACATTCAGAAAATGTTAGAAGAAGTAAAAGGTATGACGGTTTTAGAGCTTAACGAACTCGTTAAGGCTCTCGAAGAAGAATTCGGCGTTAGCGCGGCTGCTCCCGTAGCAGTTGCTGCTGCGGCAGCTCCTGCTGCGGCTGCTCCCGCTGCGGAAGAAAAGACCGAGTTCAAAGTTTCCATTAAGGAAATCGGCGACAAGAAGATCGACGTTATCAAAGCGGTAAGAGAATTCACCACTTTGGGCCTCGGCGAAGCTAAAGCTCTCGTTGAAGCTAAGGGCGTAATCAAAGAGAACGCTACGAAGGAAGAAGCCGACAAGATGATCGCTCGTTTCAAAGAAGCGGGTGCGACCGTTGTTGCCGAGTAATTTTTTCGGAAAACAAACGAATAAAAAAAGAGAAAAACCTCTGCGAGCGAAATTCGCTCACAGAGGTTTTTTTAGCTTCTTCGCGGGCAAGAGCAAGAAGCGCGGCTCTGAATGACGAAAAAGAGAAGGCTCCCTCGGGGAGGGAGCTGTCGCCAAAGGCGACTGAGGGAGAGTGCCTTGTATAAGCAACTATGTAGCGTGAAAGGCTATTTCCACCGTGTGCGATTTTCTCCTTCCACCGCCAAGGCGGTCCCCCTCCCTCTCGGAGGGAGGCTTGCCAATGCTTAACGCCTCATTCGTCAGCCAAAGGCTGACAACTTCTCCCGTGGGAGAAGACTTTATTTTATTCGTTACCGTATCATTCTGAAACGGGAAATCTTTGACGGGCTGATGAAGAATCTTGAA
>CAKQEE010000146.1 GCA_934230055.1 uncultured Clostridia bacterium | reverse complement strand
CCTCAAATAAAGTGCCTTTCAAGACCGCCTCGTTATGACCGCTTCGATAAGCCTCCGCATATTACCCGTTGATTTTACCAAATATCCCCCGCTATTGTCAAGCAAAAACAGGCGGCTTGCGCTCCCGTCGCCGCCCGTTTCTTTTTTTATTAAAGCTCGCAATATCTTACAAGCTCTACCCCCGATTCCGAAAAAAGTTTAAGCGCGAAATCGTCCGGATAGCCGTTTTTATACACGACCTTTTTTACGCCCGAATTGATAATCATTCTGGTGCAGATTACGCACGGTTGGTGAGTGACGTACATAACTGAGCCTTCCAGCCCTATTCCGAGTTTTGCCGCCTGAATAATGGCGTTCTGCTCCGCATGGACGGCGTAACAAACCTCTTGCATGGTGCCGCTTGCGATGTTTTTTTCGCGGCGCAGACAGCAACCGCGTTCCACGCAGCTTTTAAGTCCCGCCGGCGCGCCGTTATAGCCCGTTGTTAAAATGCGCTTATCCCTTACGATAACCGCGCCTACGTGGCGGTTTTCCTGATAGCAGCTCGACCACCCCGCAACGGTTTCCGCCATTTGCATAAACCTTTCGTCCCACTTATTCATAAGTATATCCCCCTAATTCTTTTTCACCATTTTTTCCAACTCTTTCATAAAAGAAGTGGTATCGGTAAACGAGCGATAGACGGAAGCGAACCTTACGTAAGCCACCTCGTCAAGCTCCTTTAATCCCTCGCAAACCATTTCGCCTATTTCTTTACTGGAAATTTCCTGCGCCATGGAATTATATACACGCTTTTGAATATCGTTTACGAGTTCGTCTATTTTGCTTGCGGGAACGGCGCGCTTTTCGCACGCTTTGATTATGCCCGTGCGTATTTTGTTCGGATCGAACGCCTGACGCGCCCCACCCGACTTGACTACGAAAATCGGAGTATTCTCTATCGTTTCGTAAGTGGTGAATCTTTTTCCGCAGTTGATACATTCGCGACGGCGACGGATTATAGTGCCGTCTTCCGCGGAACGCGAATCGACAACCTTACTGTCCGGACAACCGCAATACATACATTTCATACAATAGCTTCCTTATGCGTTTAAAAGTTTTTAAGTAAAATCGTTTCGTGTCGATTTATATTTTTAAGTTTTTTGCGGCATAATAACCTTGCCGATGCTACCCGCAAAAAGGTTAAACAAGGTAAAACTATGCCCGCTCTTTTTTATATCGTTTTTATAGTCTATCTTATAGCCGTAAATCTTTACGGAATACTTATGCTGCGCTTTCAGCAAAAATCGCGCGAGGACGAAAGCGGCGAAACCCCGAAAATAAGCGACGCGAAGCTTTTTCTTGCCGCGTTTTTGGGCGGCGCAACCGGAATTTTCGTTTTTATGTTCGTTTTTAAATACCGGCTGAAAAGCCTGTTTCTTATGGTGTTTATGCCCGTTTTAATCGCCGTGAACGTTTATTTAATCATTCTCGCGCTTTCCGGCGGGTTCGGGCTTTTCGTCGGTTAAATCGCCTGCGAATCTCCGACAAGCCGACCGCCAAATCGCCGCCGAACAGACTGCCGAATTACCGACAAGCCGACCGCCGCACCCATTGCCTAATTGCTTACTTTATTTATGGCTTTCGGAATACACGCGATAACGTCCGAAGCGACCATCGAATACTCGTTCCCTTCTTTTGCGGCAATATCTCCCGCCGTTCCGAAAAGGTAGCAAGCCGCGGCGGCGATATAGAGCGGCTCTTCGCCCTCCGCCGTGGCGCAAATTCCCGCTGTAAGTCCCGTAAGCACGTCTCCGCTGCCGCCCTTTGCAAGCCCCGAATTGCCCGTCGTGTTTATATAAATCTCTTTGCCGTCCGTGATAATCGTAACCGCGCTTTTAAGAACGAGAACGACGCCGTATTCGCCCGCAAATTCCTTCGCCCGCGAAACGGGATCTTTTAAAACCTCTTCTTTATCAACGCCGATAAGCCTTGCGAACTCCCCTACGTGCGGTGTTAAAATCACTTCGCAACTTTTTTCCTTAAGAACGTCTTTTCCGTATTTTGCAAGGGTATTCAACCCGTCCGCGTCTATAACCAGCCTGCCCGTATAGTTCTTTATAAGGCGGGTTATTATTTTGTAATTTTCTTGCGAAACGCCCATGCCGATTCCCGCGGCTATCGCCCGCGAAGAAAAAAGCTTATCCGTCTTTTCCTCGTCGAACGAAAAACCCTCTCCGTTGCTCGGAAAAACTGTCATCGTACATTCGGGCTGTCTGCCCGCAATCGCGTTATATATGCAGTCGGGAACGGCAAGATTCGCATATCCCGTACCCGTTTTAAGCGCGGCTATCGCGTTATAAGCGAGTATTTCGCTCCCGATATAACTTTTACTGCCGCCAAGCACCGTGACCTTGCCGAAATTGCCTTTATTCACGTTTCTCGCGCGCTTTTTAAAAAGTTTTGCCACGTCCTCGTCGTTCAACCTTTTCGCGTAATCGTCACCCCAAATGCTTATGCCTATGTCGCGCGCAACCACTTCGCCCGAATAATCGGGACCGTCGTTAAGGAAATGCCCGAGTTTATATTCCTGAATAGCGACGGTTAAATCCGCCTTTACCGCCGCGCCCATGATTCTGCCCGTGTTTCCGTTAAGACCGCTTGCAATATCGCAGGAAACGACGAACGCGCCGCTCCCGTTAATCTTCTCTATAGCTTCTCTATACTTGCCTTCCACCTCGCGGTTAAGCCCCGTGCCGAAAATACAGTCTACTACTATATCGAACTTTTTATCGAGAAGCTTAAATATCCCGTTGTAAACGTTCAACGTCGCCACGGTGAAACCGTGAAGAGACGAAAGTATTCTCGCAATGATTTTGCCGTCCTCGCCGTTGTTGCCTTTGCCGCAACAAACCAGAACTCTGCCGCCGTAAAGCCTTTTTCTTATCTCGTCCGCAACGGCCGCGGCGGCGCGCTCCGTTAAAATCTCCCGCGAAAGACCTAAACCTTTTATGGTATATTCGTCCGCCGCGCGCATTTGTTCTACCGATAAAATTCTTTCCATCAGTCGTCCTCGCCTTTAAAAAGTCTTACGGCGTGTTCCGCCTCGTCGTAAGAAAAGCCCTTGCCTAGAAGATAGCGGTAGGTTTTGGCAACGTTCTCTTTGGTAGGCTCTTTTCCGCGCATATGCTTTTGCGCGAGAGCTGCGGCGTCCTCTTTGCCGGTATAATTCTTTTCCTCGAACGCGCCCGCGATGTCCTCTTTTTTAACGCCTTTCATCATAAGCTTATATTCGATAAGCTTTTTGCCCTGCGTTTTGCGCGTGGAATCTATAAAGCGCGAAGAATAGTCTTTATCGCAAATATAGCCGTACTCTTTAAGTTTATCCACGGCGTAGTATGCGGCGGTTTCCGAATACCCTTTTTTAACGAGGTAATCTTTAACCTGCCGTTTCGTTTTCATATACTTTGAAATATAGTCCGCGGCTTTATTCACCGCGTCCGACTTCTCCGCCGTATATATAATTTCTTTAAGCCTTT
>CAKQEE010000145.1 GCA_934230055.1 uncultured Clostridia bacterium | reverse complement strand
TCTGGACGTCGTGTCGTTGGTGCAGGCGGGCTTCGGCAACGTGGTGGCGAGTATGGGAACGGCTCTTACGAAAGACCAGGCGCGCATACTTAAACGTTATTCGGACAAAGTATATATAAGCTACGACGGCGATTTCGCGGGGCAAAAGGCTTCCGTAAGGGGGCTTGAAATTTTAAGCGAAGAGGGGCTGGACGTTAAAGTGGTTATTCTGCCCGACGGCATGGACCCCGACGACGTTATAAAAAATCTTGGCGCGGAAGGATACAGAAAGCTTCTTGCCGCGGCAATGCCTTTGATAGATTTTAAGCTTCTCGTGCTGAAAAAGACTTACGACCTTGCGACGACGGACGGAAAACGCAAATTCGCTTCCGCGGCGGCGGCGGTGATAAGAGAAAGCTCTTCGCCTGCCGAGCAGGAGGATTTGCTTAAAACCGTTCGAGACGCAACGGGATTTACCTTCGAGGCGTTAAAAAGAGAGCTTTACAGCGCGGAAGAGAAAAAAGAAAAGACTTACGTTCACGCCTCGCCCGATTTTGCGCCGAGCGCGGGCGACAAAATCACCCTCGCTTCGAGATTTATACTTTATTCTTATCTGTTCGGAAAAAGCTACGCGAGCGAAGAGGATATAGAGGGGCTTGAATTCCCCGTAGCGGCGCACTCCGCCATAAAAAAGTACGTTACGGAAGCGGCAAGCCGCGGCGAAAGAATTAAATTTTCCGACCTATACGAGGTTTTCGGCGAGGAATACGGCGGCGAGCTTTCGCTTATAGCTTCTATGGAAACGGACGAAAACAAGCGGTTCGACGAAGAGTATTTTTCCGATTGCATAAGAACGCTTCGCCTTGCGGAGATAGAGAAAAAGACGGATAAATTGAACGCAGAATATAAAAACGCTTCGGACGTGGACAAGCGGCGGGAAATCGCAAAAGAAATCAGCGCGCTGCTTGCGGAAAAAAGAACGCTTTTATAGAAGTATTCATAAAGAAATTATTAACGGAAGAGAAAGTCAGGTAAGCGCGTGCGCGCGGGAGGAACTTCAATGGAAGAAAAAATCAAAGAAAAGACCGAGGGAGAAGCGGAAAGCTCCGCTGCCGTAACCAAAAAGGAAAAACCGGAGACGAGCGGAACGAAAACCGCAAAGGCTTCCGCCGCGGAAACGAAAAAAGAAAATCAGGCGGCGGAAAACGCAATAGCGGAAGAAAAAGCCTCGGCAACGGAAGCTTCCGGCGAGGAAGAGAGCGCGGCGGGCGAAAACAAGCCGCTTACCGAAGTTCTTCAAACGCTTGTAAACGATATAATATTAGAGTATAAAAAAAGCGGCAGCATCACGATGACGCAGCTTTTCGACAAGCTTGACAAGCAGCAGGCAAGCCCCGCGGAGCTTGAAGAAATTTACAGAATTTTCGAGCGCGAAAACATTCAGATAATAAACGAATACGAAAGGGATAAGGACCTTTACGACCAGCTGCTTTCCGAAATCAGCATGGATGACCCCGTAAAGATGTATCTTAAAGATATAGGTAAGGTTCCGCTTCTCGCGCCCGAAGAGGAAACGGAGCTTGCGAAGAAGATGATGGATGGCGACGAGGCGGCTAAAAGGCTTCTTTCGGAAGCGAATTTAAGACTCGTCGTGTCTATCGCAAAGCGTTATATGGGGCGCGGAATGCAGTTTCTCGACCTCATTCAGGAAGGCAATCTGGGACTTATGAAGGCGGTGGAAAAGTTCGATTATCAAAAGGGATTTAAATTTTCCACTTACGCCACGTGGTGGATTCGTCAGGCGATAACCCGCGCGATTGCCGATCAGGCAAGAACGATCCGTATCCCCGTGCATATGGTGGAAACGATAAACAAGCTGATAAGAGTTTCCAGAAAGCTTTTGCAGGAGCTTGGCAGAGAGCCTACCCCCGAAGAAATTGCAAAGGAAATGGACGTTCCCGAAGAGCGCGTGCGCGAAATTCAGAAAATAGCGCAAGACCCCGTTTCTCTCGAAACGCCTATCGGTGAAGAAGAAGACAGTCACCTTTCCGACTTCATAGAGGACGAGGGAAGCACCGCCCCGACGGACGCGGTTTCTTACACTATGCTTAAAGAACAGCTTCTCGGCGTACTCGATACCTTAACCCCGCGCGAAGAAAAGGTTTTAAGACTGCGTTACGGTTTAGACGACGGCAGACCGCGCACTTTGGAAGAGGTCGGCAAAGAGTTCAACGTTACGCGTGAAAGAATAAGGCAGATAGAAGCCAAAGCGTTAAGAAAGTTAAGACACCCGAGCCGCAGCAAACGTCTTAAAGACTTTATAGACTGATGACCGAAAGACTGAGAGTTATTTACTCGGAAATTCCCGCGTGCGAAAGCTTTGCGGACGTCGGTTGCGACCACGGATATATTTCGGAAGCGATGCTTTGCGGCGGCAAGTGCAAAAAAGCGTTTTTTTCCGACGTAAGCGAAAAGTGCCTCGATAAGGCTAAAAAGCTTCTCGAAGAATACGTTGCGGAAGGCGCTGCGGAGGGAATTCTTTGCGACGGGCTTAGCGAGGTTCCCGAAACGGAATGTGCGCTGATTGCGGGAATGGGCGGCGAAGAGATTATAAAAATCTTGAAAAACGCGCCGTTTTTGCCCGAAAAACTCGTTTTGCAGCCGATGAAAAACGTTGAGAAGTTAAGAACTTTTTTGGTAAAATTCGGCTATAAAATAGTAAAAGATTACGTTTTTTTTGCGGAAAACAGGTTTTACGACCTTATAAAAGCGGAGCGCGGCAAAGACGTTCTTACCGAAGAGGAAAGAGAGTTCGGCAGGACGAATCTTAGCGCGAAGCAAGGGGCTTTTACGGCAAAACTTAAAGAAGAAGCGAAAAGGAAGCGCACCTTTGCGGAGGGCGAGGGCGTTTCCGATAACCAAAAAAGAAAATTTCTCGAAGAAGCGGAGAGGTTGGAAAAATATGCCGAAAACGAAAGATATTAAGAATATCGCGGAGCAGTTCGCGCCGATAGAGCTTTCTTACAAAACGGTTGCGAAAGGCGGCTACGACAACAGCGGTATAATACTCGACTTCGATAAAGAGATAAAAAAGATACTTTTTTCGCTTGATTTATCCGAAGCGGCGGTAAAAAAAGCTAAAAGGCTGGGAGCGGAGTGCATAGTAACGCACCACCCCGCGATTTACTATCCCGTAAAGAGCGTTTCGGAAGCGGACCCCGTAACGCGCGCCGTGGCGTTGGCGGCGAAAAACGGTATTTCCGTTATTTCCATGCACCTTAACCTCGATATTGCGGAGGGCGGAATAGACGCTTCGCTTGCGGAGGCTTTGGGAGCAAAAGAAGTAAAGCTTTTGGATATTTTGGAAAAGGGCGATTCCAGATACGGCTACGGCAGAGAGTTTGCGACGGACGGAATAACTCTTAAAGATTTGGTAAAAAGGGCGAAAGAAAACCTTAAAACGGACAAAGCCATGGTATACGGCGGTAAAAACGCCGTTATAAACGCGTGCGCTTCCTTTTGCGGAGCGGGGGCTGATTTTGCGGAAGCCGCGCTTAAAGCGGGCGAGCTTAAGGCGGAAGCGGTTCTTACC
>CAKQEE010000144.1 GCA_934230055.1 uncultured Clostridia bacterium | reverse complement strand
GAACGAGATAGACCGCGTTATTCAGATTCTGACGAGAAGAACCAAAAATAACCCCGTTCTCGTGGGCGAACCGGGGGTAGGCAAAAGCGCGGTGGTAGAGGGGCTTGCTCAGGCGATAGTTCAGGGCAACGTTCCCGAAATTCTTTCAGATAAAATCATATTTTCTCTCGACCTTGCGGGTATGCTTTCGGGCGCGCGTTACCGCGGAGATTTTGAGGAAAGGCTTAAAAAAATTATAGACATAGTAAAAAGCAACGGCAAAATCGTTTTGTTTATAGACGAAATTCACAATATAGTCGGCGCGGGCAGTACCGGTGAAGGCAATATGGACGCCGCGAATATTTTAAAGCCCATGCTTTCCCGCGGGGAACTGCAAACTATCGGCGCGACGACTATCGACGAGTACCGAAAATATATAGAAAAAGACGCCGCTCTCGAACGCCGTTTTCAACCCATAACCGTTGAAGCGCCGAGTACGGAAGAAGCGGTGGAAATATTAAAAGGGCTTCGTGACAAGTACGAAGCTCACCACGGCGTGAGTATCCCCGACGAGGCGATTTTAGCGGCGGTTACCCTTTCCGAAAGATATATTACCGATAGATTTTTACCCGATAAGGCGATAGACCTTATAGACGAAGCGGCTTCGAGGGTAAGGCTCGACAGTTATAATTCGCCCGTGGAAGCGCGGCAAAAAGAAAATGAGCTTAATGCGCTCGTTGCCGAAAAGAACGACGCGAAACGCCGCGAAGACTTTGAAAAGGCGATAAGAATCAATAAAGAAATTACGAGGGTGAACAAAGAGCTTGACGCGATAAGGGCGAAAGCCGCCAAGCTTGCGGGCAAGAGAGAAAAACTCACCATAACCGCGGGCGACGTCGCAAAGGTCGTAAGCAACTGGACGGGCGTTCCCGTGGTTAAGCTTACGGAAACGGAAGCCCAGAAGCTTTTGGATTTAGAAGAAACTCTTCATCGCCGAGTGATAGGGCAAAACGCGGCGGTCGCGGCGGTCGCGGAAGCAATAAGAAGGTCGCGCGCGGGGCTTTCCGATCCCAAAAGACCGATAGGCTCGTTTATATTCGTAGGACCTACGGGCGTAGGAAAAACGGAGCTTACGAAAGCCCTTGCGGAAGCGGTTTTCGGCAACGAAAATAACCTTATCCGCATTGATATGAGCGAATATATGGAAAAACATTCGGTCAGTAAAATGGTCGGCGCGCCTCCCGGATACGCGGGCTTCGACGAGGCGGGGCAGCTTACCGAGAAGGTTAGAAGAAGACCTTATTCCGTTGTGCTTTTCGACGAGATAGAAAAAGCGCACCCCGACGTGTTCAATCTTATGCTCCAAATTCTCGACGACGGCAGACTTACCGACAATAAAGGCAGAACGGTAAGTTTTCAGAACACTATTATAATAATGACCTCAAACGTCGGCGCGAGCGAAATTTCCAAAAAAACTTCTCTCGGGTTTTCGGGTAACAAAACCTCCGAATACGACGACGCGTGCAATAAGTACAACGAGGCGTTAAAGGAAAAATTTCGTCCTGAATTTTTGAACCGTATAGACGAGATAATCGTGTTCCACAAGCTGACGAGAGTGGAAACGGCTAAAATAGCGGAAATAATGCTTTCGAGTTTAAGAAAAAGACTTGCGCTTATGGACGTAGAGCTTGTGGTAAGCGATATAGCGATGGGGCTTATCATAGAAAAAGGTTACGATTCCGAATACGGTGCGAGACCACTTCGCAGGGTGATTCAAAGGTGCATAGAGGATAAGCTTTCCGAAAAGATTTTGCGCGGAGAACTCTCTGCGGGGTATAAAATCGTTGTTGACGAAAAAGACGGCGAATTCGTTTTTTTGGTAGAATAAATCGGGAATTAAATAAAGGATTTTCGGGGCGTTAAGGCGTATTATTATATAGGGAGGAATGAAAAATGAAAATTGAATTTACTTGCAGAAATTGCGAAGCCGGCGAAAAGCTGCGCGAAGTAACCGAACAAAAACTCTCTAAACTCGAAAAATATTTCGACAAAGAGCCGACGATTAAGGTTTGCTTTAAAAAACAAGCCAAGTCGCTCACTACCGAAATTATGCTCGACTATTCAGGAAAATTCGTAAGAGCTTCCGCTTCGAGCGACAATTTTTACGACAATATAGACGTTATTTTGCCGAAGCTCGAAGGTCAGATAAGAAAGCATCGCACTCGGTTCGATAAACACAGCAAAAACGCGGCTTATCGCGAACAGGTTTTGTATAGCGGAGCGGCGGAAGAGGAACAAACTCAAAGGTCTGTCGTGAGGGAGAAAAAGTTCAAGCTCGCGCCCATGACCGTTGAAGAAGCAAAAGACGAATTAGAGCTTTTAGGACACGATTTCTTTGTTTTCCTTGAAGCGAAAACAAACACCGTTCAGGTGATTTATAGAAGAAACGACGGGGATTACGGACTTATCGAGTCGGAAATTTAATGTATGCAAACGGGAATTTCAACCGCTTCGCTGTTCGGCAGATTTTTTACCGAGAACGCGGTTAAAGAACTTAACGACGCGGGAGTAAAAACCGCGGAAGTCTTTTTGGAAACTTACGGGGAATACACTCCGAGGTTCGGAAGGCTTATCAGAAAAAAGAAGGACGGAATGGATATCCATTCCGTCCATGTTTTGACAACTCAATACGAGCCGCAACTTTATAGCCAAAACCTCCGTGCAAAAGAAGAATCTTTCGAGCTGCTCGAAGGAGCGATGCGCGCGGCGCAAATTATGGGCGCAAAGTATTATACTTTTCACGGCGGCGCAAGGTTCAAAAGAACTCCTTTAACGCTCGACATGGAAAAGGTTGCCGCAGACACGACGCGGGTTGTAAACGTTGGTAAAAAGTACGGGGTTTCCGTCGCACAGGAGAACGTGCATTGGGGATACTATAATTACATAGGCTTTTTTTCCGAACTGCGAAAACGCGTTCCCGAGCTTAAGGGAACGTTCGATATAAAGCAGGCGCGCCAAAGCGGAATTCCTTACGAGCGATATATAGAGGAAATGGGCGAGGCGATAGTAACGGCGCATATATCCGATATAAACGAAGACGGAAAAATGTGTTTGCCGGGGAAAGGCAAGACGGATTTTTACGAAGTATTTTCAAGACTGAAAGACGCGGGCTTTGACGGCGCGATTTTAATAGAGGCTTATAAATCGGACTTCGGCGAGTTAAAGGAGCTTTACGACTCTCTCGATTACGTTTCCGAAACGGCGGAAAAAGTTTTTAAATAATTTTATGACGGATACCAAAGAAGTTGCGGATTTACATTTACACACCTTGTTTTCTTATGACGGCAAAAGCGCGGCGGAAGAATACGTTCTTGCCGCTGTTGCCGCAGGGGATAAAGTTATAGGTTTTTCCGAACATTACGACTACGATTCCGTGCTTTCGGGAACGAGCGAGGATTCTCCGCTTTGCGATTTGCGCGCTTATAAGGCGGAGATAGAAAGGCTTCGGGAAAAGTACGAAGGAAAAATCGAAATACTTTTCGGAATAGAATTCGGATATGATAAACGCGCCCACGAAAAATATGCAGAGCTTGCAGAAAAGTTTCGCTTCGACTACGCGATAAACAGCGTACATC
>CAKQEE010000143.1 GCA_934230055.1 uncultured Clostridia bacterium | reverse complement strand
ACGGAAACCACCGCGTCTTTCAAAAAAGGAAAACGGAAAATCTTTCCTTCGCTCGTTTTCGCCGTAAAAATATCGGTTTTAGCACTCGTAACGTCCGTCACCGTACCGAGAGTTTTTCCCTCGTCCGTAACGATTTCGCAACCGATAACGTCCGCGATAAAATATTCTCCCTCGTTCAGTTCTACGGCGTCTTCTCTTTTAACGCACAAAAACTTACCGCGGAAATTTTCCGCGGCGTTTCTGTCGTTCACGCCCGAAAGCGCGATTATAACCTGCCCGCCGAAGCTTTTTGCGGAAAGAATTTTATAAACGATTCCGTCTATAAGCACTTCTTTCAGCCCGAAAAATCTTGCGGGATTATCGGTTAAAGGTTGTATTTTCAGCTCGCCGCGCACACCCTGCGGCTTTGCGACAAGCCCTATCTTAAATTCTTCCGTCATATTACCCGAAATGCCTCGAAACAGCGGGAACATGCGAGATAGGTCGCCGATTTTATTCGGATTACTTATCCGCACGCTCTTTGATTTCGAGATTGTATTTCTTGTTTTCGTTAAGACCGCCCGCGCGAACGAGTGTGCGGAGAGCTTTTGCAATCTTACCCTGTCTGCCGATAACCTTGCCCATGTCTTCGGGATTCAAGGTTACTTTGACGGTAACTACGTTGCCGCTTTCCGAAACGACGTATTCCGCATCTTCGGGATTTTCGGCAAACGTGTTTATAACGTATTTAATAAGCTCAACCATGTTGCACCTGCTCGTTATTTAGATTTGCGAACTTTGGTTTTGGAAGGCGAGAGTGTGGTCGGTTTTGCTATGATGCCCTGATTGATAAGAAGGTTCTTTACGGTAGCGGTCGGTTGAACGCCCTTCGCAAGCCAGTCTTTTGCCTTGTCCGCGTCTATAACCACTTCTGCGGGAACGGTTTTGGGATTGTAGTGTCCTACTTTATCCACATATGCGCCGTCGCGTGCGTTTCTGCTGTCCGTAATTACGATACGGTAGAAGGGGGATTTGTTGTCGCCCATTCTGGTAAGTCTCATTTTAACTGCCATTTTTGTTGTTCTCCTTGGAATTTATTCCTAAAATTTAAACATTTTATTGTTTTTCATTTGTTTCATCATCTGCTTCGTCTGCTCGAACTGTTTAAGAACTCTGTTCACTTCCTGCACAGAGGTGCCGCTCCCCTTTGCTATTCTTTGCTTTCTCGAAGAGTTGATGATTTGCGGGTTTTCGCGCTCGCGCTTCGTCATAGACTGTATTACGGCTTTCATGGAAATAAGCTTTTTTTCGTCTACGTCGCTCTCTTTTATTTTGAACTTTCCGCCGCCCTGCATACCCGCGGGAAGCATGGAAAGCACGTCTTTCAGCCCGCCCATTTTCTTCATCGCTTCAAACTGCGTAAGATAATCGTCCAGAGTGAAAGAATTTTCTCTGAACCGCTTTTCAAGCTTTTTCGCGTCCTGCTCGTTTATCGCGTCCTGCGCCTTTTCTATTAAAGTGAGAACGTCTCCCATGCCGAGAATTCTGTTCGCCATTCTGTCGGGATAAAACGGCTCTAAATCGCCGATTTTTTCGCCGACCGAGCAGAATTTTACCGGCTTACCCGTTACCGCGCGAATAGATAACGTCGCGCCGCCGCGGGTGTCGCCGTCGAGCTTTGTAAGAACAAGCCCCGTTACTTCCAGACGCTTGTTAAACGCGTCCGCAACCTCTACCGCGACCTGCCCCGTCATTGCGTCTACCACGAGCAAAATCTCCGCGGGCTTTACTTCCGCTTTGATTTTTTCAAGCTCTTTCATCAGTTCTTCGTCTATTTGAAGTCTGCCTGCGGTATCTATGATAACGGTATCGAACCCGTAAGCCTTTGCGTAGTCGACGCCTTCTTTTGCTATTTTTACGGGGTTGCCCTGCCCTTTTTCGTAAACCTTACAGCCCGCCTTTTCGCCGACCGTTTTAAGCTGACTTATCGCCGCAGGACGGTAAACGTCGCACGCAACGAGGAGCGGGGTTTTGCCCTGCTTTTTAAGGTATGCGCCAAGCTTTGCCACGAGCGTGGTTTTGCCCGCGCCTTGAAGTCCCGCCATCATTATCACGGTGGGCGGATTATCGGCTACGGCAAGCTTGCTGCCCGTCGTTCCCATAAGCTCTATAAGCTCTTCGTTGACGATTTTAATAACCTGCTGCGTCGGGCTTAAACTTTTTAAAATTTCCTGCCCAACGGCGCGTTCGCTCACCCTCGCCACGAAATCTTTAACCACGCCGACGTTTACGTCCGCCTCTAAAAGCGCGATGCGAACCTCTCGCATAGCGGTTTTAATTTCCAGCTCCGTAAGCCTGCCGTGCTTTGTCAGCTTGCTGAAAACGTGATTAAGTTTTTCCGAAAGTCCGGAAAAGAGTGCCATTTATATACCTTTATTTTGTTATTTGCCGATTATTTCTCTTATTCTTTCCGCCGCAACCGCGTCTTTTATCGCAAGACTTTCCGCAACGGCGTTCAGCTCGTCCGTTTTTTCTTTAAGCCTTAAAAGTTTTTCGTACTCGCGTAGCTTGTCTTTCACGCTTTTTACCGCGGCGTATACGTTTTGCCGCGTTTTCCCCTCCGGCTCCGCAATTTCCGCAAGCGAAAGGTCGTATAAATAATAGGACTCGAACAATTCGCGCTGCCTTTCGGTAAGCAAACAGCCGTATATATCGAATAATTCCGTAAGCGAAAGATCTTTTTCCATATTATCAAAACCGAACGTGTAAAGTAAAATTGCTTTACACCTTGATATTATATAGAATTTTCGAGGCGTTGTCAAGCGTTTAACCGACATAAATTTGACTATTCGCGCGGATTGTGATATTATTTTAGCGAAAATCAACTTACGGAGAAATGAATGAAAAACAAAAACCCGCTTAAAAAAGAAGCGCAAACGATAGGCATGAGCGTTGCGGACGATTCCGATTTTTTATCGCAGTATTGCGAAATCGGAAAGCCCGTCATCGCGGGCGAGGTTGCGGAATTTCTTGAAAACGCCGCAAGCGAATATCACCCCGACCAGACCTTTACCCTAGATATTAAAAGCGACTGTATAGACGAAACGGAAAAACCGAGATACGTTGCCGCAATAGAAAATTATTACGACTTAAAACTTGCGGAAGTCAACCGCGAAATACGAAGAAAATCTTTCATCGCCGCGCTTTTCGCCGCAATAGGAATTATCGCGCTTGCGGTTATGATTATACTTTCCGCAAACAACCTCGGCGCGATTTGGACGGAATGTATAGATATTTTCGCGTGGGTATTTTTATGGGAAGCCGTCGATCAGTTTTTTATAGAAAGAAGCGGGCTTTTGCTTAAAGCAAGAAGATTTAAAAGATTTACCCAAATGCCGATACGCTTTATTTAGCTCCGCCCGCGCCCGCAACAAACGGCAGAGCGCGGCACAGACAAGACAACGCGCAAACGACGTGCAGACGCCTCACGATAACGTTGTATGCCCTTTCATGTTCCTTGCGTGCAATTTAGCTTCCTTGCAGGCTCCTTTCACGCGACGTGCAAACGGCTTGCGGACGGCGTGCCTATAAAACGAATAACTTTATAAAACAAATCACAGTAGGATTTATTTTATCTGAAGATTTTTTATTCCACCGCTCCAAGCGGTGCTTTTTTCGCT
>CAKQEE010000142.1 GCA_934230055.1 uncultured Clostridia bacterium | reverse complement strand
GATACGAAACCATTCAATGGTATCTGCGTGATTTATTCGCTTCCGTCGTTCGCCCCGTTAAGGAACTGAAAGGCTACGAAAGAGTTTTCTTAAAAGCGGGCGAGGAAAAGCTTATAACTTTTGAAATTACGGAAGAAACGCTAAAATTTTATACCGACGGCGGAGAGTTTGCGGCCGAAACCGGCACATTCGAGTTGTTTGTCGGCGGGAATTCCGAGGATTGCTTAAAAGCCGATTTCGAACTTATCGATTAAAACGAAACATTCGGGGAAGCCCGAAATTTCGGCGTAGCAAAAGAATATCTGAAATAAGAGAAGAATTTGAAAAATTTAAAATTAAGGTACAAAACTCCCGCCGAAAGAACAAACGAGGGGTGGGAAAAATATTCTTTGCCGATAGGTAACGGCTATAGCGGCGCGAGCGTTTTCGGGGGCTATAACGAAGAGCGCGTACAGTTTACGACGAACGCTTTCGCAAATACTTTTCGTTTGGGCGGCGTGTCGAATTTTCTCGAGCTTTACGTCGATTTTAACGACAAGGCGAGAGATTACGAACGCGGTCTCGATTTAAGGACGGGCGTCGCTTATTCCGAATACCTTTCCGATTTCGGGAAAACCGTGAGAAAAGCCTTTTTCGGTTATCCCGACAACGTTTTCGTCTACCGCGCGGAATTTTCAAAGCCGAAGGATTTGCGGGTAAAAGCCAAGATACCCTATCTCGGCGACAGACCGCTCGACGAGGGCGGAAGAACGGGCGAGGTGAAAACGCGCGGCGACGAGATCGAAATTTCGGGAACGCTACCTTCGAGAAATCTTACATATTTCGCGAAAGTTGCGGTTGTAACCGACGGCGAAAAGAGATGCGAAAACGGAGAAATTGTCGTAATAAACGCCTTATACGCGGATATTTACGTTGTGTTCGACACGTCGTATAAGCTTTGTCCCGAAGCGTTTTCAACGCATAAAGCAGTTGGGGATAACCCAAAGGAAAAGGTTATCGCAAGGCTTGAAAACACCTTGAAATTCGGTTATGAGAAGTTGCTTGAACGGCACGTCGCGGATTTTTTGTCTCTTATGAACAGAACGGAATTCGACCTCGGAGGTAAAGACGACGGACGGGCGACCGACGAACTTCTACAGTCTTACCGAAAGGGAAACACCGAACCGTATTTAGAAGAAATATACTATCAGTACGGCAGATATCTGCTCATATCCTCGTCGAGAAAAGGAACGCCGCCCGCGTCGCTTCAGGGCGTGTGGACGGTACACGACAAATCGCCGTGGGGAAGCGGATTCTGGCATAATATCAATATTCAGATGAATTATTGGCACGCTTTTTCGGCAAACATTGCCGAAGCGTTCGACGCTTACGCGGATTTTTTCAAGGCGTATCTTCCCGAAGCTGAGAAAAACGCAAAGGCGTGGATTGCGGAAACCAACCCCGAAAACGCGGACGGCGACTGCGGCTGGATTATAGGTACGGGCGCGTTTTGTTACGAGGTCGAGGGAAAAAACCCGAACAGCCATTCGGGACCGGGAACGGGCGGACTTACCGCCAAAATGTTTTACAACGCCTACGACTTCACGCGCGACGAGGAGTTTTTGAAAAAATACGCTTATCCCGCGGTCCACGGTATGGCGAAGTTTTTGAAAAAGACTTTAAGAGATTACGACGGCAGAAAACTCTGTTCGTTTTCGGCTTCTCCCGAGCAGATTTTATCGGGCGAATGGGTAAACGAACATAAATATCAGCAGTATTATCATACGGTCGGTTGTTCTTTCGACCAGCAAATGGTGAAAGAAGTATTCGAGGACGACCTGAAATTGTCCGAGGTCCTCGGAATTTCGGACGAAGTAACCCGTTACGAAAGGGAAAATTTAAACGCTCTTGATCCTGTAAGGGTAGGATATAGCGGACAAATAAAAGAGTATGACGAAGAGCATTTTTACGGCGAAATAGGCGAGGCGAAGCATAGGCATTTATCTCAGCTTGTCGCGCTTATGCCGGGCGAGCAGATAACGGGCGATACCCCCGCAACCTTAGATGCGGCTAAAATAACGCTGAACTATCGCGGCGACGAATCGACGGGCTGGGCGCTCGCGCACAGACTGTGTTCGAGGGCGAGAACGGGCGAGGGTGACCACGCATATATTCTCTTGCAAAATCTCCTGAAAACGCGAACGCATCCGAATTTGTGGGACGTTCATCCGCCTTTTCAGATAGACGGCAATTTCGGGGCGACGGCAGGAATTACGGAAATGCTTCTGCAAAGCCATGGCGGATATATTTCCCTTCTTCCCTCAATACCTAAGGAATGGAAAAATTTAAAATTCAAGGGGCTTAAAGCGAGGGGAAATTTTGAAATCTCGCTCGATTATAAAGACGGAACCATAGAAAATTGCGAGATAATCTCCTATAAGGGCGAGCCGATAACTCTTTACTACGGCGGCGAAACGGACGGAATAACCGTTTGCGTAAGCGGCGCGGAGATACCCGTAAAATGCGCGGACGGCAAAATTTCGTTTTGTACGACGGCGGGCGAGAAATATTGTCTATCGGGCTTTAAAAAGCGGGTTAATCGACTTATAGCGGAAGATTTAACCGCAAAATGGCAAAAGAACGGCGTTAAACTCGAATGGAAAAACGACGGAAACGAATATGACGTTTTCAGAGCGACGGAAAGCGAGACGCAGTATACGTTTATAGGAAAATCGGAGAGCGGTGAGTTTACCGACGGCGATTTTTCGGAAAACAAAAAGGCGAGGATTACCTATAAACTTCTTTTATCGGGAAGCGATAAACGCGGCAGAGAAAACGGCGCGACGGCGGTTTTAAATCCCGCGAGCGAACTCGAAAAAGAGAGATACGCTTATAGATTCAAAGTGAACAACATAAATATCAATACGAAAAAGTGACGATTATGAAAGAGACGATGAAATTCCCCGCAGCGGGGCAAACGGCAACCAAGGGATATCCCGGCGAAATGATTAAATACACCATAGACAAGCAGTTTTCGGATAATGACTTGTGGAAACTCACCGTCAATCAGTTTCGGACGAAACCGGACGGCGAGGACGGCGGTTGGCGGGGCGAATTCTGGGGTAAACTCATGCGGGCGGCGTGCCTTACGTATAAGGCTACGAACAACGCGAAACTATACGCGGAATTAACCGAAAGCGTAAAGGATATGCTTTCGACTGAAGAGAAAAACGGCAGATTTTCCACTTACGATCTGAAACACGAGTTCAACGGGTGGGATATGTGGTCGAGAAAATACGCCATGCTCGGTTTTCTTTATTATATAGATATATGCAAAAACAAGACGCTTGCAAAAAGGATAACCAAGGCTCTTAAAAAGCACGCCGATTATATTATAAAAAAGGTCGGCAGCGGCAGAGGTAAAGTCGAAATTTACGACACGACGAACATTTACGGCGGTATGAATTCCTGTTCGATTTTAGAGCCGTTCGTGAAACTCTACGAACTTACGGGCGAACAAAAATACCTCGATTTTTCGGAATATATCATAAGTACGGGTTTTTCTAAAGATCAGGACATAATAAGTCTTTGCAAAACCAAGGAAAAACGCCCGTTCGAATTCAATCACACCAAAGCCTACGAAATGATGAGTTGTTTCGAAGGGCTTTTGGAATATTACAAAG
>CAKQEE010000141.1 GCA_934230055.1 uncultured Clostridia bacterium | reverse complement strand
GTTCTGAATTTCGAGAGAGGAAAAGTCTATCGTTTTTCTGTCTACGCGCGCGGGCGTTCCCGTTTTAAATCTGCGCACCGAAAAGCCGAGGTCTATAAGGTTTGCGGTAAGCTCGTTAGCGGGCTGAAATCCGTTAGGTCCCGAAGAGCGTTGCCACTCCCCCGCGATAACGCTGCCGTTAAGGTATACGCCCGTCGCAAGCACGACCGCTTCACAGTATAAAATCCCGCCAAACGCCGTTTTAACGCCCGTAACTTTGCCGTTTTGCGTTAAAATTTTCACTGCTTCGCCCTGTAAAATCCGCAGGTTTTCCGTTTTTTCGAGGGTACGTTTCATATTGCGGTGATAAAGGTTTTTATCCGCCTGTCCGCGAAGCGACCTCACCGCCGCGCCCTTGCCGCGATTAAGCATTCTTATTTGCAGAAGCGATTTATCCGCGTTAATGCCCATTTCACCGCCGAGCGCGTCTATTTCGCGCACGATTTGCCCCTTTGCCGTGCCGCCGATGGAAGGGTTGCACGCCATAAAGGCTATGCTGTCCAGATTCAGGGTGAGCATAGCCGTTTTAATTCCCGTTCTTGCAATGGCGAGAGCAGCCTCCGCGCCCGCGTGTCCCGCGCCGATTACTACCGCGCCGTAATGTCCTTCGCTAAAATCCGTCATAACGTTATTCTTTCAAAAGCATCTTTCTGATGTCGTTTATTTCGGTTTTTAATTGATCGTCCGTTTTAATGAGTTCCGCAATCTTGTCGCGCGCGTAAATAATTGTCGCGTGGTCTCTGCCGCCCATTTTTTCGCCTATGGTAACGAGGGGCAGATTCATCATGTCCGTGATAAGATATATACAAACCTGCCTCGGTTCGACGAATTCTTTGTTCTTTTTCTTGCCGAGAATTTCCGCTCTCGAAACTTTATAGAAATTGCAAACGCAGTTGATTATATCGTCCATTTGCAATTCTTCCTGACGCTCGCCGGCAGACTCCTTTAACGCTTCGTTCACGAGTTCTATCGTTATGGGGCGTTCGTGCAGCTTGCTTGCGAAAATAACCTTTGTGAGTTTGCCGATAAGCGAGCGAATATCGCAATCGTTCATTTCCGCTATATAAGTTAAAACCTTGATGTCTACAACGCACTTCTGCTCTTCCGATTTGCGCCTTAAAATGGCTATTCTGGTTTCGACGTCGGGGGATTGAACGTCCGCAAGAAGTCCGCCTTCGAAGCGCGTTCTGAGTCTGTCCTCCAAAACCTCTATTTCTTTCGGGGGGCGGTCGGAAGTCAGAACGACTTGCTTGTTCTGCATAACGAGTTCGTTGAACGTGTGGAAAAATTCCGTCTGGATTCCTTGTTTTTTGGCAAGGAATTGCACGTCGTCGATGAGCAGCACGTCTACGTTCCTGTATTTTCTTCTGAAATCGGCGGGGGAGCCTTTGCCTCTGCCGATACTGTCTATAAGTTGATTCGTAAACTGTTCGCAGGTAGCGTATAAAACGTTAAGAGAGGGGTTGTGCAGCTTTATATAGTTTGCAACCGCCATAAGAATATGCGTTTTGCCGAGTCCCGTTCCG
Source organism: uncultured Clostridia bacterium (assembly GCA_934230055.1). Classification (GTDB taxonomy): domain Bacteria; phylum Bacillota; class Clostridia; order Christensenellales; family Borkfalkiaceae; genus UBA1259. The sequence continues at coordinate 2,103 of CAKQEE010000141.1, read as the reverse complement.
CCGTAAATAAAAAGCGGGTTATAAGCTTCGCCGGGGTTTTCCGCAACCGCTTTGGCGGCGGCGTAAATAAGCTCGTTGGAAGAGCCTACCACGAACGAATCGAAGGTGAACTTGGGGTTTACGGGCGCGCCCTGATTTTCTGTCGGAACGAAACCGTCGTCCTCTTTTACCGCGATATTCGTAACGTAGTCGTCGCGGTTTTTGGCGATTACTATTTCCACGTCCGAAATTTCGCCGTTCACCTTTTTAAGCGCGTCGCGTATTTTGTCGCCGAGCTTGACGGAAGCGGTATCCACTATCATACGGCTTTCGTTGCACAGCACGAGGGTGGAATTTTTAACGTCCACCGCGATAAGCGGAGTTATGTAAGTATCGAAAGAAATGGAACTGACGGTTTTTTCCAACTCCAAAAGCGCGGTTTTCCATAGTATTTCATAACTTTCCATCTGTTCCTCTCCTTTTTTATCCGTTTCGTTTGCATTTGAGTAAAAAACATTATATAATATTTTTAAAATAAAAGAAAGTTATTTCTTGTGTTTTTAAAAAAGTTTTTTATTTGACCTATGAATATAGAAAGGCTTACCTTAAAAAATTTCCGTAACTACGAAAACGAGGTTTTCGAGTTCAAAGAAGGAATAAATATTCTGACGGGTAAAAACGCGCAGGGCAAAACGAACGCCGCGGAAGCGATGTTTTTTTTGTGTACGGGTTATTCTCCGCGAGCGAATAAGGATAAGATTCTGATAAAAACCGGCGAGGAACGGGCGGAGATTTTCGGCGAGGCAAGCTCCGTTTACGGTAAGGTTACGGTAAAAATAGTTCTTTCCGCCGCAGAGAAAAAAAGAGTGTTCGTAAACGGGCTGGAAGTGCTTAAAATAGGAGAGCTTCTCGGCAATATTCACAGCGTTTTTTTTAATCCCGCGGAGTTGAAGCTGGTGCAGGAAGCCCCCGAGGACAGAAGGCGGTTTATGAATATATCGCTTTCGCAAATGTCGAGGACTTATTTTTATGCACTCGCGCGGTACAATAAAATTCTTGCGCAAAGGAACGTTTTGCTGAAGAATCCGAACGAGAGCGTTATTTACGAAACGCTGCCCGTGTGGGACGAGCAGCTTGCCCGTCAGGCGGCGGTTATAATAAAGGCGAGAAACGAATTCTTGGCGGAACTTTCGCCCGTGGCGGAAGAAAAACACGCGCTTTTGTCGGGCGGGAAAGAAACGCTTAAAATGAAAACGGAAAGCGGGTATTACGGGGAACTTGAAGAAATAGCTTTCGCCGTTAAAGAGGATTTGAAAACTGCTATACCGAAAGATATACGCCTCGGGTTCACATCCATAGGTCCGCATAGGGACGATATAAAGTTCACGATAAGCGGCGCGGACGCGCGTATATACGGCTCGCAAGGGCAGCAAAGAACGGTCGCGCTTGCGCTTAAACTTGCGGAAACGGAAGCCTTTTACGCAAGGTTCAAAGAGTATCCCGTGCTGATTTTAGACGACGTTTTATCGGAGCTTGATAAAACGCGGCAAAAAAAGCTGATGACCGCGGTAGAAAAGCTTCAAACGGTGTTTACGGCAACGGAAGTGCCTCGCGGCTTATTCGGGCTTTCAAAAAATTACAACAAAATAGAGATAGTAAGCGGCAAAATAAAGAAAAAAAGATAGAGGGTTCGTATTTACTAACGTTGCGAAATAAAACGAAAAAGTAAAATATTTATATAAAACGTCTCGGGGGCGGTTTATCGTAAAGGTAAACGCTCCTTTATTTTTTTAATCCTAAAATTTCGTCTGCCGAAACTTCTAAAATTTCGCATAAATTAGCAAAGGTATCGATTGCGGGGAACTTGTCGAGCCTTAAATATTTGCTGACGGTGGAAGGGTTTATCCCGAGTCTTTCGGCAATTTCTTTCTGGGTGAGATTGCTTGCTTTTATTTCGTCACGTAATCTTTTTTGAATTTCTTTAAGTTCTATCATAACGAAAATATAGCACGTTGTGCCATTTTCCGCTTGACAAAAGGCACAACGTGCCTTTATAATACAAGCGAGAAAACTTGCTGGCAAGGGTTTTCGAGCGCAGTATTTCCCGAAAGCCGTGCTTGCATC
>CAKQEE010000140.1 GCA_934230055.1 uncultured Clostridia bacterium | reverse complement strand
CGGTAAGATGTTCTATAAAAGCCCGCATATAGGGGAATATATCTCCGTTATAGGTGGTGGTGGCAAGCACAAGCCTGTCGTATCTGAAAGCGTCCTCTACGTTTTCCGCAAGGTCGCTTCTCGCAAGGTCGGAAACGGTTACCTTAACGCCTTTCGCTTTAAGCTTTTCGGCAAGGAGATTCGCCGCCTTTTCGGTATGTCCGTAAACGCTGGTATATGCTATGAACACGCCTTCCGATTCCGCACGATAAGAAGACCATATATCGTAAAGGTTAATGTAATGCGCAATGTTTTCGGTAAGCACGGGACCGTGCAACGGGCAAATCGTTTCTATTTCGAGCGCGGCGGCTTTTTTAAGGAGAGCCTGTACCTGCGCGCCGTATTTACCCACGATGCCGAAGTAATATCTTCTCGCTTCGCAATCCCATTCTTCCTTTTCGTCGGGGTTGCCGAATCTGCCGAAACCGTCCGCGGAAAAGAGTATTTTGTCTTGCGCGTCGTAAGCCGTCATAACTTCCGGCCAATGCACGAACGGCGCGAAAACGAATTTAAGGGTGCGACTTCCGAGCGAAAGCTCGCCGCCGTCCGCAACTACTTCGCGACGAGAAGAATAGTCGTCGCCGAAAAAGTTTTTAAGCATAACGAAAGTTTTCGCGTTGCCTACGACCTTGCATTCGGAAAAGCGCGCCAAAAATTTGGCAACGTTTGCGGAATGGTCGGGTTCTACGTGAAGCACGACGAGATAATCGGGGGATTTGCCGCCCGTAACTTCAAGCACGTTGTTCAGCCACTCTTCGTAAAACCTTGCGTCCACCGTATCGAGTACGGCGGTTTTTTCGTCTTTTATAAGGTAAGAATTATAAGAAATCCCTTCGGGAACAACGTATTGCCCCTCGAAAAGGTCTATGGAATCGTCTTTAACGCCCACGCAAAAAATGTCTTTTTTAATCTGCATAATTATACTCTCCAGTCTTTTATCGGTAATTATTATATCGAATTATTATATTAGTTGTTGTATCGATAAAGCTTGTTTTTCTGCTTTACCGTTTATCAGCTTACAATAAGCGTTATCGTCATGGAAACGCCGTAAACGGACTTTGCGGAAATTTTCCATTTATTTGCTTCCGAAACGGTTTTCGCAATGGAAAGTCCCAGCCCGCTCCCGCCCGAGTCGCGGGAACGCGACTCGTCCGAACGGTAAAAGCGTTGGAACACTTTTTCGGAATCTTGCGAAAGAACGCCGCTTCCTTCGTTGAACACGGTAAGCACCGCTCGCCCTGATTCCTTTTTAAGCGACACTCTGATAACCGCCTTGTCCGCTGAGTGCTTAACGGCGTTGTCTATAAGTATTCCCAAAACCGTTTTAAAGCTTTGCCTGTCTATAACCGCGGTAACGTTTTCCGCTATATCGGTAAAAAGAGTTTTGCCGTTCTCGAATAAAATCGCCTCGTAGGGGAGAATGGCTTCGTTCACCTCGTCCGATAAAGAAACTTCTTCTTTTTTAAGCGTGATTTTTTCCTCTTCCGTCCTTGCCAGGGTAAGCATATCGGAAACGAGCGATTCCAAACGCTTCGTTTGCTTTTTTATGCTTTTAAGGTAGTCGTTGTCAACGTAATTTCCAAGCACGTCCGCATTTGCGGAAATTATGGCGACGGGCGTGCGCAGTTCGTGGCTTGCGTCCGAAATAAAGCGTTTTTGTCTGTAAAAGTTATCCTGCACCGGCTGAAATATGGCGTGCGCCGCGCCGAGAACGATAAAAAACAAAATAACGTATATCACGAGCAACAATATTATCGCGGTGGTTCCGTCCGTCTTTTTTGCAAGAACGGATTCCGAAATATCCGCAACGAAAATCACCACGTCTTCGCCCGAGCGGGGGAAGTAATAAAACAGTCCGTTCGCGGAGCCTATTTCTTCCGAAAATTTTTTGGCGGACTGCACTACCGCGTCTAATTTTTCGCGCGGGTAAACACCTTCGCCCACGGTAATTACGTATCCGTTTTCGGTAATCACGCCCGAAGGGAAGGAAAGCACGGCGATGTTTTCGCCAAGCTCGGTCGCGCCCGATCGGTATGCCTGTTCCGCATAACGCAAATATCCCACTACCGCGCGGTTTCCGCTTTGCGTTAAAAACATATATCCGAGAGCGTAAAACGCGGCGAGAAGAACGAATATCACCGTCATCGTAACGACAACGAACCGCACTTTCGCTTTTTTAATCATATTTTGCACCGAGATTATAGCCCACGCCGCGGATAACCCTTATTTCCGTTTTCGCGCCTACCGCCGCAAGCTTTTTGCGAAGAAAGGAAACGTAAACTTCTATGGTGTTGTATTCCGCTTCGGAATCGTAGCCCCATATTTTTTCTATAAAGCGTTCTTTCGGAATGTTTTTGCCCTCCGCAAGGATAAGCATTTCCAAAATTTCGCGTTCTTTTTTGCCGACCGAAATTTTCTTTCCGTGTGAAAGAAGTTGCATCGCGTCTCTGTCAAGGCTTATATCGCCGTAAGAAATAATATCGGTAGTGAATTTTTCTTTGCGGCGGAGCAGAGCGCGTATTCTTGCCAAAAGTTCTTCCGTATCGAAAGGTTTGGTTATATAATCGTCCGCGCCGAGATTAAGTCCGCTTATCTTGTCCGAAACGTCTGACTTTGCGGTAAGCATCAGCACGGGGGTGTTCACGCCGTGACCGCGCATGATTTTAAGAACGGTAAAACCGTCTTTAACGGGCATCATCACGTCAAGAATTATAAGGTCGTAAACGCCCGTCATGGCGGAGTCTAATGCGTCTTCGCCGTCGTAAGCGGTATCTACCGAATAGTTGTTTTGTTTAAGAATAGCCGAAAGTGCTTTTACAAGCTCTTTTTCGTCGTCCGCAACGAGAATTTTCATAGAGTATCACCGTCCTAAATTTAATGAAAAAAGTTAAAAAAAATTTTTTTATATTTAAAGTTTTTTCAAGATTCTTTCAAGTTTCGGGTTATATCATATAGGCGTAAAGAGCGGTAAAAAGCCTTTACGTATTAAATATGCCCACACTCTCAATAAACTTTTTCCTGGGGCGGCGCGTCGGTTTTAACCGGCGCGTTGCTCTTTTAAAAATGTTTTTTGATTTTTTTACTCGCGTATCAAAGCAGAGGAATGGCGGCAAGATATTGCACGTCTTTTCTGTCTTTCGCGTTGCCTTCTGCAAGCACGAAAAGCTTTTTATAAACCGTTCCGCCCGCTTTTTTTACAAGGTTTTCAAGTCCTTTAAGGCTTTCTCCCGTAGACACCACGTCGTCTACTATGCAAACCTTTTTGCCTTTTAAAAGGTCTGCGTCGTGTTTGGAAAGATAAAGCTTTTGTGCCGCGCCGGTCGTTATTGAAGAACCGTATTCAACCGAAATTCCGTCTACCGTATAAAGCTTTTTGGATTTTCTTGCCACTGCGTAATAGGGGTGACCGCACTCTCTCGCCACGACGTGCGCAAGCTGTAAGCCCTTTGATTCGGCGGTGATAACCACGTCCGAATCGCCTACGAGCTTTGCAAGCTCCTTGCCGCAATGCTCCGTCATAGCGGGGTTGCCGTGGAGATTGAAAAAGGCGATTTTAACGCCGGAGGGAAGGGTGAGACCGGGAAGTTCCGCTTTATAGCCTTTAATGTCCACAGAATAAAAATCACTCATAAAAAACCTTCTTTAAGTAATGTT
>CAKQEE010000139.1 GCA_934230055.1 uncultured Clostridia bacterium | reverse complement strand
CTAATGATGACTGTTTTTCGCCTTTTGTTTACAGTTGATTAAACCGAGCGAAATCCGCGCCTTTATTTTCCTTTTTTAGGGGAAAACCCCGCCCGTTTAACTATACGCGGGCGGGGTTTTCGCAAAAAGTGTTTTGAATGGTCCGGTTTTTTGCGGAGAGTATCAATAGAAAACCGCGTATAACACGATATCGTCCGTTCCCGCCGTTACGGAAGAATACCGCTTGCCGCCGATATCGTACCAGCCGGCAAAGGTCTTTCCCGCAAATGCAATATCATTAAGAGCGAGCGTTTCGCCCTCTATAAGATATGTTCTGTTTTGCGGCGAGTTTTGCGCCGTACCCGTAACGTATATTACGGAAACTATTTTTTTCCAATTTGCGCGCAAGGTAACGCCCATGCCTTTATAAGCTTCGGGGTTATCTATCTTTACGCCGCCGAGGTACCAGCCCTCGAAAACGAAACCGTCTTTTACGGGGATAAGCGAATCGCCGTACAGCGTGCCGCCATCCGTATCGTAAAAGCTTTCTTTCCTTTCGTAAGTGCCGTTAAGCTCCAAGCTCTTAAAGCCTACGTCCGTGTGGATTGCGCCGAAAAATTGAAGCTTTACTATAACCGATTTTTGCCCGTCTACGGCAATATCGTAATTAAACCTCTCGTTCGCGCCCGCGTAATCGGCGTTGTTATAAGTTACCTGCTCTTCGTAGCTTTTTCCGCCGTCGTAGCTGACTAAAATTCTTAAAGCTAGTTCGGAATCTTTTTCTTTAAATCCGAAGGTCTGCGCCGCGGAATAAAGTTTTTCGCCCGTGCCGTTATAATCGAACTTTCTTTCCGCAAAAGAATAAGTACGCGGAACTCTTTCTATCCTCATCGCGCAGGAAAAGCTTAAAGTTTTAAGGGTTGCGTTCTCGGGTGCGTCGAAACGGTAATAAATTTCGCCTTTGCCGCCGAGATACCCCGATCCGCCGCTTCCCAAAAGGTCGCCTTCCGTTAAAAGAAGGTCTTTTTGTGCGTACATATTTTCGTTATAATTCGCCGCTGTCGCGCTTTCCGCCTTAAATCCCGCGGAAAAATAACCGTTCTCGTCGCTTAAAACCGTTTTAATGGTTTTTATTTCCGCTTCAAAAGCCTTCATAAAAAAGTTTTCGCCACGAAGAAGAAGTCTTATATAAAGCTGCTTTTCGCCCGAAAGACTGCGGCTTACGTCGAACGTATAATGCGTTTTGCCCGCAACGTCGCTTTGGAACAAAACGGTTTTCCATTCCGTTCCGTCCTCGGAAATATCTATCTGATACGCGCCGCCATCGGTAAACTTGCAATCGGGCGTGATATATAAGCCCTTTATGCGAGAAAATTCTTCCGCTTCCGTTTTGTAGGTTATATACCCCTCTTCGCCCGTGGCTTGCAAGCCTTTGCCGGAAACTATCCGCACGTTTTTATATTCGTAAACGTTTTTAAGCCAACGCCCGTTATCGGGGCTACAAATAACGTAGTCGTCGTAAAAAGAATTTCCCGCAACCGTTCTGCCCGAAACGCTTTTCCCCTCTTCGGTAGCCGAAATTTTAGATATAGCGGTATCGAAGGTAAACTGACTTTCTTTTCCGAAATACATTCCCGCGTTTTCGCTTACGCCGAATTCGGAGGGGTATTCTTCCACCGCAGGGGCGTAGTACGCGCAGTCTACCGAACCGTCCGCGCGGAATATAAATTGAGCGAATAAGCCCGCGCCGCCGAATTCCTCGCCCTGTGAATTTACCATAAACTGATACACGGGGTTGCCGTTTTCGCCGTAGTCTATCTGTTTTATTATGTTTCCGTCCTCCCAATCGTGTCCGCAAACCACCATAAAGATGTTTTCGTGCTTAGAGAGAAACTTGTTCCACAGATAATCGCCGCGCTCGTAAGGTCTTCCGTTCGTATCAAAATATGCGTGGGTATTTACTATGACTTTGCAATCGTGGTTAGAAGCAACTACTTCGTTCGCCCAGTCTATCATTTCGTCGCTCGGGAAAAGCCCCAAGCAAAGCACCATATATTTTTGCCCGTTGCCTTCAAAAAAGTAGTAGGCTTGTTCTATATCGTTATACTGCGCGCCGCCGAAGTAGTGAGTATCGTCTAAAACGCCCGAATCGCCCACGGCGTACTTTTCAAAGCGGGAAAGCGGAAAGGCTTCGTTAAACGTCTTGTTTATTCTGTAATTAAAAGCCATATCCTCGTAATCGTGATTGCCCATGGTAAGGGCTACGGGTACGTTCGCCTTTTCCAGCTTCGCCACCTGTTCGCTCACGAATTCTTTTTGCTGAAACCAATATTTAGTGTCGGGATCCGTTCCTCTGTTTCTGCCGTAAGGATCGTTCGCGTTATACCCGCCTACAATGTCCGTAAAGTCTACCACGTCAAAAATATCTCCGACGTTAAGGAACATTTTCAGGTTCATCTCGTCTTTGTTTTTCGCTATATAGTCGTAGCTGTATGCAAGATATTTGCTGTAATTAGACAAAACTATCTGCTGATCCCCCATAACGACTATGGAAAATTCGCCCTCTTTCGCGTTTACGGAAGTGTTTACCGAACTGCTTTTCAGCCAACGCCCCGTAAGCAGCTCCGCGTTTGCCCTCGGCGCGGATTTGAAAGCCGCCGCCGCAATAACGCACAGCAAAACGATAACCGACAAAATTGCCGTCATATATATCTTTTTTATCCCTTTCATCAGTCTTTTCTCCTTCTTAAAAGCACCAAAGCCGCGCCCGCCGCCGCAAGCAGCAACAAAGGCGTTGCCGTCTCCACTCCCGAAGAGCAACCGCAAGACTGCGGCTTTTCGGGCTTATCGGGTTTGTCGGGTTTGTCGGGTTCTTCCGGCGCGCCACTCTTATTCCATTTGGCATATAAGGTTATATCGCCCTTAAAGTCCGCTTCTATGTTATCTACTTTTTCGGTAAATTCCGCGTCTTTATACCAGCCGAGGAAGATATAGCCCTCTCTCTTCGCCGCTTTAAGCTCCGCCGCCGTTCCCGTCCGATAAGAAACGGGGTTAGAATCTTCGTTCTCGCCGCCATTAAGTTCGTAAGTTATCTTCCACTCTATGGGAAGATCGGGAACTTCGTTCTTTATCCACTTTGCGTAAAGGGTGATTTCGCCCTCTCTTCCCGCGGAAATTTCTATCACGCGCAGAGTACAAGCCGCGTCCGCAAACCAACCGACGAAGATATAACCCTCCCGCTCCGCGGCGTATAAAACCGCGCCTTTGTCCGTATCGTAATAATCGGGGTTAAGCGGGGAATTCTCGCCGCCGCCGAGTTCGTATCTGACGGCGTTTTTGTACTCTTGCTTTTCCGCTTTTACGTAAACCTTTATGTCACCCGTAAGAGGCGCGGTTAAGTCGAGTTCCGCCGTCATTTCGGGATTAGTATAAATTTTGTCGGATAAAAGCTTATATCCGCTTGCGGGCAAAATTACGGAAGCGTCGAAGGGCTTGCCTTTATACTGCGTATAGGTCGCCTCCGAATAATCGCCGTAATCCACAATAACTTCCACCGTCTGATAGCTGAATTCTATGCTCATTTCGTAAAGAAGCGTCCAGTTAGCGGAGTTGGAACCGACTTCCGCCTTTAAGTAGAACTCTTTCGTTCCGAAAACGTATTCGCTTAAATTAAGACTTGTGCTAACCACGTTGTTGGAAAGTCTGTTGAGCGGGCTTTTATATAT
>CAKQEE010000138.1 GCA_934230055.1 uncultured Clostridia bacterium | reverse complement strand
TTAACGCCGTTTTCATAATAAATCACTTTACCGAATCCCGCGCCGAACGTGAGAGTTACCGTATTAGTCCTTGCAAGCCTCGGATCGTCGGCGTTCACTACCATAAATCCGAAATTGCCGTTGCCGTCTTTAAGACAACCTGCTATAGCGTCGTAAGAAGAAGAAACGGAGGTAAGCACCGCGCTCGAATAAGAACTCGTCCCGTTAAAAACGTTCGCCGAGGCGGAAGTTCCCGCAGAATACTTCGTTCCGAGCCAGTTATATCCCGCCAACAATCTGGAAAACGGAATAATTTCTTCGTTGGCGCGCTTCATGGCGTTGTAAGTTTCCGTAGGAACAGCTTTGTAGCTGCCGTCCGATTGCTGTTGCCACATATACGCGCCTTCCGCAAACCATTCGCTGTCCGACTGATTCATCGGCTGCATATAGGTAAAATAAACCGCTTTTTCGTATCCGTAGGCGAGCGCGCTGTATAGCTGATAGGTCATCATCTGTTCCGAAACCTTGCCGTGATAGGTGTAAGAAGAACTACTGCCGTTTCTTTGTATCTCTTCGTATTGAGCCTTATTATAAAAAGCAATAGACTGAACGCACAAACTGCGCTTATACCCGTTCTCTTTAGAATGATTTGCAAATATTTCGAGATTCTGAAAATACTGCGTAAGCATAGAATACGAGGTAGTGTGGCTGTATTTGGGATTTAATATACCGCTTTTCTTTCTCGTAATCGTTTCCAAAAACGGGTAATAATCGAAACAAAGCGATTCTTGTTCCGCGCCCGTAAGCCCCTGTTGATACAAATTAAGATAATTTCTGTACTGCGCTTCGTTAAGCCCGAACGTCAATCCGAAATTACCGTCCGTATCGGAACTCGCATTCTGATTAACGTGAGCTTCTGCCGCGTTCATACCGAGAAGCGCGCCGTAAAGCATATACCCGTCTCTGTACACGCCGAGGTCGTTTACCAGCCACTTATACCAGTAGTTATAAGTTTCGTACATACGTCCCCTCGGCTCGTCGCGGAGAATAAGTCCGCCGAAACAAGGGAAAGTTTTAAGTTTGTTGTACATTTTGGTCAGGTTTTCTTTAATCTGACCGTCAGAGTGCGTAGACTCCCCGCCCATCGCTCCGCCGAGATAAAGACTTCTTACCAAAACCTTCGCTTTATTATACGGTACTTTGTAGATATCGCAGTACTCTTTTACGAGATTCAACAGTTTTATACCGTCTGTACCTTCGTAATCGCCGTTACTGTCTGTTTCTATATGTTCGCCGACCGCGTAACCTTCTGACCTATAAGTCATATAATCTGCGTCTTCCGCAACGATAAACGAAAAACCCGCGTCGAAATAAGCCTTTACGTCCGCTACCGTAGACATATGGTAAACGTCACCGCCCGTAACGTTAGACACTACTTTGTCGTTCACCATATACGCGCCTACGGCAGGTCCGTAATACGCAGCCAGCGTTATGCTTTTTTTGAGAGGTAATTCTCCTCGATAAACGCTTTTTGTTCTTCTGTAAGTCCCGCCGCAACCGCGTTGTTAAGCGCCGCCGTCGCAACGTCGTGCGCCGATCTTGCGTGGTCTTCAAAGTTCACGTCGGAATAAATCGTTTCGCTCACGCCGCCTTCGTAACTTACCGTAACGTAAGTCCTTACGACGTACTGATCTACGCGGTGGTCGTATACGATATTAGTAAGAACGATACTGAAAACGTTGGTTCCGTCTTTTACGTAACTCTTAAAGCCCGCGTCCGTGCTTGCCGTTTCTCTGTAACGATACCCTTTCGCTTCAAGTCCCGCTTTCGTAAAGCTTTCAAGCCCCACGCCGTCTCCGCCGCCGGCATTGTCTACGTTAGCTTTAACCGTTAAAATCATTCCGTAAGCGGTAACGTGAGCAGACTGCTCTACCGCAGAAGAGAAACGTAAACCCGCCGTTCCGGAAGCTCTCACCTCCGCGCCGGCAATCGTTTCCAGATGAATCGCAACGACGTTGACCGTAACGGTTTCCGTAGGAGTACCGATAGCCGCAAACGCCGCAGAAGCGTTCTGATACAATTTGCCGTTATATTCTATACCGATAACTTTGGTATTTTCCGTGGTTACGGAAGGCATAGCCGCGGCAAACGCCTCTTTGCTCCAGCTTATCGTTTCGGTTTTATTAAGCGTGCCGTTCACGTTGAAGTTTACCGTAGCTTTTTGTTCAACGGCAACGGTGACCGCTTCTGCAGGCATAACGAACGAATACACGCCGTTTGCGCCCGTCGTTACCTCTATGCTCGTTCCGTCCGCCGTCGTAACGGTGGGAACGCCCGGCGTTTGAGCGGTGAAGGAAATCGTTTCCCCTACCTTACCCGTAAGAATGCCGGAAACTTTTGTTCTTCCCCAGGGCGAGGTTGCAATACCAAGGTCGTTATTATTAGCGTCGTAAATCTGAATTTTGGCTTTCAGACCATATGCCCTTGCAATCCAGCCTATACCGAAGTATTCGCAGTTTTTCGCCGCTTCGTAAGTTGTCATACCCAGAAAACCGGAAGCCGTTTGCGGAGCGTGGGCAGTGCCGACGAGAGTAATCGTACCGTTAGGAGTTGCAGACGTATAAGCCATTAAAAACTCCGTTTTACCCGGCCAAATACCCGTACTGAAAGTCTGATCTTTAGCGCCCACAGTAAAAGCATTGAATAAACCGCGTTCGTGTCCGTAGGGGCTATTCAAATCGGGTATACGAACAAGCCCCAAACGCGAAGAAGAATCTCCGCCGGAAGAGGTTTCCTCTGCGATACTTAACCGCATATTAACGTCGCCCTTAGCCTTCGTTGCGTTTACTATCCAACCGGAGTTATGATCTCCTGCTTTATATCCCCACGCCCCGTCAAAATTGTAATACACGTTCATTCCGTAATCGCCGCCCATTTTGAAGGTAACGTTGCTTGCCGAGATAGCGTAGGTATCGCTCACGGGGGGTATATCCGCGCTTTTCACAAAGGTAAGTTCGCTTATCATAAACCAGCTGCTTATTTTCTCCGTCACCGAATTTCTTATTATGAATCCGCTAACTTTCCCGTCGGCATCTTTTAAGTCGGCGGTAGGTATGGTAACGTTAAGTTGCTCGGACGTATAAGACGCACAACTAGCGTCTGCCCAAGAATATGCTACCTTCGTGTTGCAGGCAAAAGTATTGTCGGCTTTATAAATTTCGGTATCCGCATAGGAACACGCGCCTCCTTCCGCCCAGATAAGGGCTTTAAAGCTGACGGAGGCGTATTCACTCGCGTTTATACTGTCGAATCCTACGTAAAATTTAGAATCGGCGGTGCTGAACGTGTTAGAAAACTTTTTCATACCGAGTACGGTTTTCCATGCCGCTATAGCACCGTCGTCTTCTGCGGGCGTCCTAATCGTCATATCGTCGCCCGTAAAAGTAAACGCTTCCGTGATAGAAACGGTCTTCGAAGCGGCAAAGGAAAAATCGCTTACCATAAACCAAGACATATCGTCGGTAAATTCGGGGGCGATCATCTTAAATCCCTCAACCTTACCGGAACTGTTTTTTATATCGTCTACGTTGATTGTTACCCAAAGTTTTTCCGCATCAACACTTTTCGCTTGTTGTCCCCATATTTCTGCCGCAGAAGTTTTGTCGCCGTCAAGGTTTTTAACCGTCACGGGAGCGTATTTTGCATAATTATTCTCCCAAAAATACGCCTTA
>CAKQEE010000137.1 GCA_934230055.1 uncultured Clostridia bacterium | reverse complement strand
GGCTTATTTTTGCGCTCGCTATGACGAAAGAGGGCGGCGAAATAAGACTTTCGGAAAAAGAGGCTGACTCGAAGCACGTTTTATCGTGCGTGAAAGCCTTAAACGAATCCGGTAAGGGAGCGAAAGTTTCGGGCGGCAGAATAATAGTTTTCGGAAGCGATGGGGAAACGAGGTTTGCCGCGCCGAAGATAAGAGAGCTTGCGGGTGAGCCGCTTTCCGCTGCGCCTTTTTATGCGATAAAACTCCTCGGCGGCGATATAGAAATAGAAAATATCGCCGATAAAGATGGGAAAGAAGAGATTCTTTCCGCAATGAAAAGCGCGATGAGCGGCGGCACGGTAAGCTTTAAGGGGGTTTCCGCGGCGGCTCCGTTTGCGGCGGTCTGCGCGGCTTTTTCAAATAAAGCCTGCTTTATAGAAAAGGCGTTTACCAAACCTAAGGACGGGGAGGCGATAAACGCGCTTATAACTAACCTTGTAAAAATGGGCGCGAAAGCGGAAATCAAGGACAACGGAATTAAAATAACGGGTACGGTCGGGCTTAAAGGCGGCGCGTATACGGACGGGTTCGGCAACCCGAGGGTGGCGGCGGCAACTGCCGTTGCGGCGGTTTTCGCAAATGAACCCACAGTGCTTTTATCTGCGGAAGCGGCTAATAAAGAATATCCCGAATTTTTTAACGAACTGATTAAGCTCGGCGCAAGAATAGAATCGTTGTAAGGGATTATAAAGGAAAGGCTTTTAGCTTATGCAAAACAAAAAAGCGATATTTTTCGATTATATTAAAATTTGCATATGCGCGATTTTGCTTGCGCTTATGTACGTTTTGTTCGTAGTAAAAAACAATTTCGCGCCGGCGGGAATCAACGGCGTGGCAACGATGATGCAGTATAAATGCGGTTTCAGTATCGGATACTTTTCGCTCATCGTGAACGTGCCGCTTTGTATTTTCGCGTTTTTTATGATAGATAAAGATTTTGCGCTTAAATCTTTAACCTTTTCGGTAGTGTATTCTTTTTCTTATTTACTGCTTTACGGCACGGAATTTCTTCAAAAGTTTCAATACGACGCGCACGGCGTAGACACGATTTTTCCTTGTCTTATCGCGGGAATGATAGGCGGTCTCGTTTACGGAATATGCTTCCGTGCGAACGCTTCTACGGGCGGTACGGATATTGTTGCAAAGTACGTAAGCCGCAAACGCCCGCTTCTCAATTTCTTTTGGGTAACGTTTGCGATGAACGCCGTCGTTGCGGTAATATCCTTTTTCGTTTACGCGGAGCGCGGCGCGGACGGCAACATTATATACGACTATAAACCCGTGTGTTTGTGCGTTTTATATTGTTTTATGTCCAGCTTCGTCGGCAACGCTATACTTCGCGGGCAGAAAACGGCTTATAAATTTCTTATCATCACCCCGCACAGAGAAGCTCTCGAAAAGGAAATTCTGGAAAAGCTTCACCACAGCGCAACCAGAGTTTTGGGTAAAGGCATATACAGCGGGAACGACAAAGACGTTCTTATCTGCGTGGTAAACAAGCATCAGGTTGTGGAATTCAAAAATATTCTTAATAATTACGCGGGAACTTTTGCCTTTATAGAAACGGTAGACGAAACCGTGGGGCATTTCTTAAAAATCAAATAGAGAAACGGAAAAATACGTAAAACGCGGTAAAAAGCGACGGCAAAATTTGCCGTCGCTTTAAGTATGATTTTTATAAATTTCTCAGCAATAATTCTTAATAAACCGAAAGCTTAAAGCTTTTCGGGGTCTATTATTTCCGCAAGGAAGGGGAATTCGCGGTATTTTTCCGCATAGTCCAAGCCGTAGCCTATAACGAAACCGCAGGGAATATCGAAGCCTACGTAGTCGGCGGTAATGTCCGCTTCGCGGCGTTCCTTTTTATCGAGAAAAGAGCAAATTTTAATGGATTTGGGATTTTTTTCTTTAAGAAGATTTATAAAGTACGCAAGCGTTTTGCCGCTGTCCACGATGTCCTCTACGATAAGCACGTCTTTGCCTTCTATTTTTGCGGTAATGTTGGCAATAAGCTCCATTTTTCCGCTCGTCGTGCCGTTTCTGTAACTGGAAAGTCTTGCAAAGTCTATCATTATCGGCAAGTTTATGTGCTTCGTCAGGTCGGCAAAAAAGTATACCGCGCCTTTAAGCATACAGATGATGACGGGTTCTTTGTCGGCGTAGTCTCTGGTGATTTCTTCGCCGAGTTCTTTGATTCTGTTTTGAATTTGTTCTTGCGTAAGTAAAATTCTGTAATTGTCCATAAACTTCCTTCGTGTGTTTTATTTTGTTAGCGTAAAGATATTTTTATCAAAGCTTCCGTTTTTTCGTCCGCTTTTGCTTCTTCGGAAATTCTTTTTGCGAATATCGCGAGAATTCTGTTTCCCGCGGCAAGCAGGGGAATACGCCCGCGTTCGTTTTTCGGAACTTTGTCGTCCGTAAAAAGGTCGCAAAGCTTTTTAGTTCCGCCGCCGAATTTGGTAAAAACGTCTCCCGCCTTCATAAACCGTATCGCCGCGCTTTGCGGTATCTTTTCCGCCGCAAGGTATAAGCCGTTTTTAAGGTTTACGCCTTTCGCGGAAAGCCGTTCTATTAAATATTCTTTTTCTCCTACGGAAAAGCTATGCAGATTTTCGGTAAACGGGATTAAAAATTCCTCGTTTTCTTCGGTTGCCGCTTTGAAATTACAAGCATTTCCGCAAGCCGCGCCGCAGTTACTTGCTTTTTCGCGCGCGCAGGGGATTGCGCTTTTATCGAGATAAAATACAATTTCTCCGTAGCGTTTTTCCGCCACCGCGCCTCCGACGAGGTTCAAAATTTTCCCCGTTTCTTTTCGGGAAAGCTCGAAAACCGCGTCCGCGTGCTTTTTCTCCCAATCTTTCTGAATACCGATATAGTTAAGGGCTTTAATCGTCGCCCGCTTAAAAATAACTTCCGGAAGGTCTGCGGGTAAGCGCGCCTCTTTGCCGCGGTCTGCGCACTTCGTTTTAAGCGCGTTTTCGGCAAGCTTATCGAGGTATTCGTTTTCTTTCGCCGCGACGGAGGAAAATCTCGAAACGCTTTTTTCCGCTTCGGGAAAAAGCTCCTTGATTTTCGGTATAACGTTCAGCCGCAAAAAGTTTCTCGAATACTCGTCCGAAAAGTTCGTTTCGTCCGTTACGAACGGCACGTTGTTGACTTTTATATATTCGTTTATTTCCGATTTTTCGTATCGGAGCAGGGGGCGGACGATTTTGCCGCCGTAGCCTTTTTCCGTTATGCCCGAAACGCCTTTCAGTCCGCTGCCGCGGAACAGATTGAACAGCACCGTTTCCAGATTATCGAGCGCGTGGTGAGCTGTTGCCACAACGTCGCAAAATCCGCTTTCTATCGCGCTCATAAAGCAGTCGTAGCGCAGCTTTCTCGCCGCCTGTTCGACGGAAACGCCGTTAAGCTTTGCGTATTCTGCGGCGTTCACGGAATATTCCGCAAGCGGCACGCCGTGATCTATGCAAAAGCTTTTAACGAACGCGCTGTCTCGCAAAGAACTTTCGCCGCGAATACCGTGTTCCACGTTTATCGCAACCACTTCCGCGCTGTTTTTATGCGTGGAAGCCAAAAGCGCGCAAAGAAGAGCCATAGAATCGCTCCCGCCCGAAACCGCGGCGGCAACTTTTTTTGCGTTTCCGAAACTCTCCTTAAAATCTATCACCATATTTCTATTTTAACAAAGGAAAATAAAAATGACAAGCATAAACGGGCGAAAAAATAAGGAAAAAGTTTAATC
>CAKQEE010000136.1 GCA_934230055.1 uncultured Clostridia bacterium | reverse complement strand
GTATTGTATGGTGGGCTTATCCACCACCGAAAGCATGGGCTTCGGCACAGCCTTCGTTATGGGAAGAAAACGCGTTCCCAATCCCGCCGCGGGGATAATCGCTTTTTTAACTCTCATTTATCTTTCCTCATTTTATTTAAAATTTCGCTCTTCCAAAGCGATAATTTTGTTTATTCTGTTTACGTGGCGTTCTTCGTTGCTGAAAGGCGTGGTTAAAAACGCTTCCACGATGTCCGTCATAAGTCCCGCGCCGATAACGCGTTCACCGAACGCAAGAACGTTTGCGTCGTTATGAAGTCTCGTCATTCGTGCGGAAAAGGTATCGTGGCAATGAGCGCATCTTATACCTTTAACCTTATTCGCGACTATGCTCATTCCTATTCCGGTACCGCAAATAAGTATGCCCTTATCGAACTCTCCCGAAGCAACCGCTTCCGAGACTTTAAGAGCGTATTCGTTGTAATCGGTGGATTGTTCCGAATAGCAACCGAAATCTTTATATTCGATGCCTTTGCTTTCCAAATACTTTATAAGGGCGGGTTTTAAGTGTATTCCACCGTGATCGACGCCGATAGCTACTTTCATTTTTCTCTCCTTATTTGAATAATTCGTCGTTTAATATTTTTTCGAGTATAACGTTGCAGGCGTCCTCTAATTCGTGAGAGGTTTTTACGTATTCGTTCACATCCTTTCCGTACGGATCGCTTATATCGTTCCCGCCGGCAACCTCCGCAATCGTGTATACGTTGGGGAAATTTTGTATCGCAAATTTGTGCGCGCGCGTCATGCAGATTATCATATCCGCTTTTATCAGCTCTTCGCCCGTAGCGGTTTTGGATTTGAATCCGTAAGGCTTATATCCGAGCTTTTTTAACGCAATCGCGGAGTTCCTGCTCATTTTCGCGCCGTCCGTTGCGGAAATGCCCGCGCTCGAAACGCGATAGCCCTTCACCCCTGCGAGTTTAAGTTTATTCTTTAATATAATTTCCGCCATAGGGCTTCTGCAAGTGTTGCCCGTACATACGAAAAGCAATTTTTTCGCGCTCATCCGCAAGACTTCCTTAATCTGTTGGTTATTCCGAGAAACACGCCTTTTTCGGAGGGCATATCTACGGCTATTATTATATCCGCTTTTTTCTCCCCTTCGAGAAGAGCGGCGTAAAGAGAAGCGGCTATATCTTCTTCCTTTTCCCCGAGCGGCAAAATATTTTTTCCCGCAAAAAATTCGGCGTCCGCGTTCCTGCACATTATATAAGGGATTCTGCCCTTTTTAATCTCTTCTTCGTATCTTGCCGCGGCTTTATCGAGTTCGTTTTCTTTATAGAGCGCGGTATCGCAACGCGGTTTATAATGAGTATATTTTACTCCGGGGGATTTCACCTTGTCCCCCTCTTTATGCTGTGCGACGAGACATTCACCCGTCACCTTTTCTATCATTTCCTTGGTTACAAGCCCCGCGCGGAGTATCCTCGGCACATCGCCCGTAACGTCAAGCACGGTGCTTTCTATCCCGCCCGTGCATTTCCCGCCGTCCAGAATAAGCGGTATTTTACCGTTCAAATCGTTATAAACGTGTTCTGCCGTAACGGGGCTTGTATGTTTCGAGAGGTTCGCGCTCGGGGCGACTATCGGCAAATCAACCGCCCTTAAAAGTTTTTGACAGCCCTCGTGAGAAGGAATTCTCACCGCAAGAGTGTCTCCGCCGCAAGTAGCTTCTTCGCACACAACGCCGCGGCTTTTCATCACCATGGTAAGCGGTCCGGGGGTGAAAAGCTCTTTAAGCTTATAAACGTAATCGTGTTCTATAATCACGAGCTTTTCTATATCATAATCTTTATGAACGTGCGCGATAAGCGGGTTATCGTTCGGTCTGCCTTTCACTATAAAAACTTCCTTAACCGCGGAGGGAATCGTTCCCGCCGCCGCAAGTCCGTAAACCGTTTCCGTGGGCATACCTATAATCCCGCCGCCGCGCAAAATTTCCGCGGCTTTTTCAATGCTCTTGTCCGTAATTTTCTCGATTTCCGTTATCATTTTCCGTCTTCTTCCGATTAAATTCCGTTTCTGTTAAAAAATCTCGTCGTCAATATTCTTCGGCTTCGGTTTTTCGCCGAAAAAGTCTCCGTCTACGTTCGCCGCGTCGTCGCCGAAAACGGATTCGGGCGGAGCTTCCTCAGGCGGCGCGTACTCGCCCTCCGCATTGCCCGCGGAATATCCCGTCTCCGCGCCGTCTAAGTTTTCGGCAGTTCTTTCCGAGCTTCCGTTTCCGCCCGCGGAAGAACTTTCTTCCTTGCCCGCCGCGGGTGCCGCGCTTCTCGAAACGCCCTCTTCCCCCTCGGGCTCGCCCGTTTCCACGTTGAGATTAAGGAACTTTGTGCATTCGCCCTTAAAGTATAATTTAACGGTATCGGTACGACCGTTTCTGTGTTTTGCCACGATAATCTCGGCAACGTTTTTCTGCACCTTGCCTTCGTCGAAATCCTTTTCGTTAGCGTACTTGTCGGGGCGGTGAATAAACATAACTATATCCGCGTCTTGTTCTATTGCGCCGGATTCTCTTAAATCGGAAAGTTGCGGACGGCGTTTTTCCGATTCCACCGCACGGGAAAGTTGCGACAGCGCAAGCACGGGAACGTTCAGTTCCTTTGCAAGAATTTTCAGGTTTCTCGAAATTTCCGTTACCTCGTTCTGACGGCTGTCGCTGTTTCTCACTTTATCGGGCGTCATTAACTGCACGTAGTCGATCATTACGAAATCGAGACCGACCTTTCTTTTTATTCTTCTGCAATGGGAAAGAATTTCCGAAGGACGAATCATAGAAGAGTCGTTTATGTATATTTTCGCTTCGGAAAGCTTGCCCCTCGCCTTTTCCATGCGAAGCCATTCGCTTCTGTTCATAACGCCTTTCATGGCGTTTTCCATACTTACGCCCGCAAGGGAACAAATCATTCTTTGCGCAAGCTGTTCCTTGCCCATTTCAAGGGAGAATACCGCGCAGGAATATCCCTGCATCGCCACGTTTTCCACTATGTTCATCGCAAGCGAGGTTTTGCCCGTAGCGGGGCGAGCCGCAAGAATCATAAGATCGCTTCCGTGAAGTCCGTTTAAAAGATTATCGAGAGCTTTATATTTGGTGCTTATTCCGCGTACGGAAGAAGTGCCTTTGGAAAGCTCGTCGAACTTGGTCATAACTTCGGGAAGAACATTCCCGATTTTAACCATATCGTTTGTGTCGGCGGTGTTGGAAATATCGTAAACCACCTTTTCCGCATACGCAAGCGAGGTCTTTTCATCGGTGCTTTTTCTGGAATCCTCTATAATGTCCGCCGCGCCGCGAATAAGCCTTCTTAGCATACTGTCTCTTTTAACGAGCGCAAGGTATCTTTGATAGTTCGCGGAGGACGGCATAACGTTCGTAAGCTCCGTTATGTAAGAAATTCCGCCCGCCGCCTCTAATGTACCTTCCTTTTCGAGCGCGTCCGTAAGCGTAACGAGATCGACGGGCTGATTTGCCCTTATAATCCCGCGCATGGCGGCAAAAATATATTTATGCGATTCCGCGTAAAAATCTTCCTCTTCTATGGAAGAAGCCGTTTCCACCTGTATTTTGGTATCGAGAAGCAAGCACCCCAAAAGCGCCTGCTCCGCCTCTAAACTGTGCGGAAGCTCTCCCGTTAATTTTCGTTCGTTGATTTCAGGCATTATCTAAACCTCGCCGAGCTTTTCGATATATATTATAGTCACCGTCGAATCGGCGACTTAATAAATGATGATTACAGTTTTTTATACTCTTCGAGAGCGTCCTTAAAGGTTTTAAAAGCCGCGTCGAAGGGT
>CAKQEE010000135.1 GCA_934230055.1 uncultured Clostridia bacterium | reverse complement strand
CAGGGAAACGAACGATTTGCACCACGCGAGAGACGCTTTTTTGAATATAGTCGTGGGCAACGTGTACGACGTGCGTTTCACTCCGCCTATGTCCGAATTTTATAAAAAAGAAGAGGGATGGAGGCAATGTAACCTCGATAAATTGTTCGATAAAGAAACCGTCGGCGCGTGGAAAGGTCAGGAATCTCTCTTAAAAGTGAAAAAAGTATACGCAAGGTCTTCTATGGAAGTTACCCGCTATTCGTTTTGCTGTAAAGGAAAGTTTTACGACGAAACGGTTCACGGCAAAGAAGATACGGCGATTACCGCGCCGAGAAAAGAGAGCGGTCCGCTTGCGGATAGTTCCAAATACGGCGGGTTTAAGTCGCAGAATACGGCTTATTTTGCGATTGTGGAGTCCTTGGATAAAAAGGGCAAACCGATAAAAACCATAGAGGCGGTGCCGGTGCTTGTTACCTATAAAATGAGAAGTGATCCTTCCGCTTTGGAAAAATATTTTGCGGAAAGCTTAAATTCGCCACGCATAATAGTGCCGAAGCTAAAAACTCAACAACTCGTTTCTTATAACGGAACGCCCGTATATATCTCGGGAATGACGGGACAGCAAATATCCGTCAGAAACGGGGTGGAATTGTTTACGGACGGCAAAACGGACGAATACGTTAAAGAACTTGTTAAGCTTATGGAACTCGGCGCGAAAAATAGCGTAGATTTTTATTCTGAACTTTATATAATGAAGACTAACAGATACGGAGAATTAAAGCTCGTTATAGACAGAGAAGCTAATATCGCCCTTTATAACGAACTAAAAAACAAACTTTCAGATAACATTTACAAAGGACTTTCGCCTTATGCGACTTTTAAGGAGAATTTGGAAAAGGGCGAGGAAGCTTTTGCGGAAATATCCGTATATAAGCAGGCGCAGGTGCTTTTACAAATACTTAAATTCTTTAAGTGTACCGCAGAAACTTCCGATTTGACCGAAATAGGTTTAGGCAAGTCTTTGGGGAAAGTGGTTTTCAATAAGGAGATAAGCGGGGTAGATTTCAGAATAATACACAAATCTCCTACGGGGCTTAAAGTAAGGGAAGTTAAGGTGTAAAAATGGGCTTTCGTACCGTTGTGGTAAGTTCGAGGTGCAAGCTCGAATACAGGTTGAATCACCTTGTGGTAAGGGGCGAGAAGGAAAGGCAGTTTTTTATCGACGAGTTGAGCGTTCTGATAGTTCAAAGCACGGCGGTTTCGCTTACCGCGGCTCTTCTTTCCGAACTCGTTAAAAACAACGTCAAAGTCATTTTTTGCGACGAAAAGTGCGATCCTCTCGCAGAACTTGCCCCATATTACGGCGCGCACAATACTTCTAAAAGATATAAGGTTCAAATGGCGTGGAAGGAAGAAACCAAGTCCTTCGTGTGGCGTGAGATAATAAAAAGAAAAATTTGCGGGCAGGCGGAGCTTTTGCTTGCAAACGGGTTCGCGGAGGAGGCGAAAATGCTTTTCGGTTACGAAAAAGAAGTTTTGCCCGCCGATCCTACCAACAGAGAAGGACATGCCGCCAAAGTGTATTTTAACTGTATTTTGCCGGAAGGCGTCGTTCGGCGCGGCGGCGGCTTTATAAACGGTTGTCTTAACTACGGCTACGCGGTTTTGCTTTCCGCGATAAACAGAGAGGTGGCGGCAAGCGGGTATCTTACCCAGCTCGGCGTCTGGCACGATAACGAATTTAATCGTTTTAATTTATCCTCCGACCTGATAGAGCCTTTACGCACCGTGGTAGACGACGCGGCTTTGTCGCTCGAAAGCGGCGACCAAAGGTTTAAAAGCAAAATGGCGGACGTCCTTAATTATTCTGCGGAAATTTGCGGAAAAAGCACTACTTTCGACGTAGCTATCCGACAATACGTAAGAAGCGTTTTGTACGCGCTGTCGTCGGAAGATTTTTCGGGAATAGTTTTTCCCGAACGAGTAAGAAAAAATGAACAATAGGTTTATGCGGTTATTGCTTTTTTTCGACCTTCCCGTCGAAACCTCTCAAAACGTGCGGGAATACGCAAAATTTCATAAATTCCTCGTAAAAAACGGGTTTATAATGATGCAAAAATCCGTTTACTCTCGGCTTGTAACCAACAACGTTTTAAGTGCGGCGGTAAAGAAAAAGGTGGCGGAAAATCTACCTTCCGAAGGGCTTGTGGAGATGCTGGAAGTAACCGAAAATCAGTTTTTAAGAATAGACTGCCTGTCGGGCGAGAGAAGAAATTCCGTCGAGGACAGTATGGACAGACTGGTGGAAATATGATTCGGGTATCGAATAAAAAAATAGAAACGCCGATTATTCTCGAAGAAAATGCCCCGCTTCTGCTCGTCGTCGAAAACCCCGCCGAATATTATCGCTTGACGGAGGAATTTATAAAGGCTTTTGAAGGCGCGGAGTCCGAATTTTCCTTTTGGAACGGCACGGAAAGCTTTAAGCCGAGCGACGGGGGAGAGCTGGTTTATAACCTTTTTTCGTTTAACGCGGCGGATAAAAAGATTATTTCGCTTCTGTATAAAAAATTGTATGCCGAGTACCTCGGCGGCGATTTTATGCTATCTTTTAACGAGTTGAACGGGGCGGCGGAGAGGTTTTTGCTCTCGTTGACGGAAACCTCGGACATCAGACTCGAATACGACCTGCCGACCGTCGAAGGGTTGTTGAAACTTTTTGCGGTAAGACCGATAAAAGAGGGGGAAACGCTTTTAGAAAAACTGATTTCTTACGTAAATATCTTTACGGAGTTGAAAAACGCTTCTTTCTTTGTGTTTGCGGGGTTAAAAAGCGTTTTAAGCGATAACGAGTTGAAAGAATTTTATAAACATTGCGCCCTTGCAAAAGTATCGCTTCTTGTTATCGAACCGTTTTTGAAACGCCCGATAGATAAAATCGAGCGCGCGATAATAATTACCGAAGATTTGTGCGAAATAGTTGAAAATATTCATTGCGAATGATATAATGTAAACGATAAAACTCTCTTACGAGGTTTGGAGTGCTTTATTCGGCGAAAACGGCGAATTGAGTTGCGTAATTTGCTCGGCAACGGGTTTTCGGCTCTGTTTTTGCCGCGTTTTCGCATAATATAAAAACAAAATAACCGTACGGCAGTACGCGTTTTCAGCCTTATTTGAGGTTTGAGAGCCTTGTTATTTTGTAATACTCTGAAACAAGCAAAAAGCGACGGAAAAAGCGCGTTATGTTTGAGAGCCTTGTTATTTTGTAATACTCTGAAACCACGGAAGCGTCGTATTAAACGTATTGTCCGTTTGAGAGCCTTGTTATTTTGTAATACTCTGAAACCCCTGGGAATATAGGGATAGTAAAGTCACAGTTTGAGAGCCTTGTTATTTTGTAATACTCTGAAACATCTGGGGCAGAAAGTATTGCTATCTCTATGTTTGAGAGCCTTGTTATTTTGTAATACTCTGAAACTTGCGGTTGGCTCTTACAAAGTCCTTTATAGTTTGAGAGCCTTGTTATTTTGTAATACTCTGAAACATATTTTATCCAACATACGCAAGCCAGAAGGTTTGAGAGCCTTGTTATTTTGTAATACTCTGAAACAAATAGGAAAACGAATAGATAAAGCAAATGGTTTGAGAGCCTTGTTATTTTGTAATATTCTGAAACTTGAAGCCGTTGCAGTAACTGCCTATACAGGTTTGAGAGCCTTGCTATTTTGTAATACTCTGAAACAACGATTTTCTGACCGAAAACGACGAGGTAGTTTGAGAGCCTTGTTATTTTGTAATACTTCTCTAGATTAACATTTAAACATTATATATTTAAAGCAATCCCGCAAAAACAAAGAACGGAAACGAAGCT
>CAKQEE010000134.1 GCA_934230055.1 uncultured Clostridia bacterium | reverse complement strand
TCTCTTGCCCGCGGTTTCGTATACGGAAATCCAACGCTCGTCGTGCGCCTTTTTAAGAAGTCCTTTATATTCTTCGCCGAGAACTGAAAGACCTTTTATAACAAGCTCGTAAGCCTCGTCGTATTCGAGTTCGAGTTCCGCGTTTTTCACGGAAGGAACGTATACGTCGTACATATGGAATTCTTTTAAGCCGAGTTCTTTCTTTTTTGCCGCCATGTATTCGTGAAGAAGCGGAAGCGCGCGATTTACGGAAGAAACGAGATTTTTATAAACCTTGCTGTCCACATCCTCGCCCGCAAGAGCCATATCGAGAGCGGAATCGTATTTTTTAGCTTTTGCGTAAAAAACGTCTTTTTTAACGCTTCCCGCATAGGTTGCGGAAATAACGTCTATAAGCGAAATATACGCGCCGTAATACTGCTTGAAAGTCTTTTCGCGAAGTTCTCTGTCGGGATTCTTCATTAAAAGCCCATAAGTGCCGTGGGTAAGCGGATAAGATTTTCCTTCGTGTTCTACGGGTTTAAGCGGCAAATCCGCGTTATCCGTTTTGGTAAATATATCGCGGAAAGAAGACATCGCTTCGCCCGAAAGAGACAATAACCTTTCTTCGCCTTCGGATAAAACGTGTGCTTTATCTTTTAATATAAGCTTTAAGGAATAATCGTAAGCGGAAAGCTCCGGATCTCTTATATAGCTCTCTAAAACGCTCTCGTCGAGAGAGGTAAGTTCGGGCAATATATAAGCGGTTTTATCGCCGTATACGGCGGAAACCGTTTCTATTTTGGATAAAAGCGCGTCGTATACGGAATCTCTCGTATCCTCGTCGTGTTTCATCATTGCAAAAAGTCCTAACTTTTCTATAACTCTGCCAAGCTCTTCCTGTTTTTTCATACACGCGAGAAATACTTTTTTATCGCCGAGTTTACCTTTGAATTCGGAAAAGTCTATTTTTGAAAGGACTTCTTTATAGTCCTTTTCCCATTTTTCCACGCTATCGTAGATTTCTTCCGCAGCCCATACGTACTTTTTGTCTGTCATAATATATACTCCTGATTTTTTTAACGATTTAATTTTTGTTGCTGTGTATCGGCGCGGGCATTCTTCCGCCGCGCGAGATGAATTTTTCGCAAGAATAGGGCGAAACCGCCATTATCGGCGCGCTTCCAAGAAGCCCCCCGAACTCTACGCTTTCCCCGACGCCCTTATTCGGCACGGGTATCACCCTCACCGCCGTAGTTTTGTTGTTTATCATACCGATCGCCGCTTCGTCCGCAATGATTCCCGAAATAGTGGAAGCGGGCGTATCTCCGGGTATTGCTACCATGTCTATACCTACGCTGCACACCGCAGTCATCGCTTCCAGCTTGGAAAGGGTTATCGCGCCACTCTTTGCCGCGTTTATCATTCCTATATCTTCGCTTACGGGTATGAACGCGCCGGATAAGCCGCCGACCATAGAGCTTGCCATAACGCCGCCCTTTTTTACCGCATCGTTAAGCATTGCAAGCACCGCCGTGGTGCCGTGCGCGCCTACCGATTCAAGCCCCGCTTCTTCCAGAATATGCGCCACGGAATCACCCATAACGGGCGTCGGCGCAAGCGATAAATCGACTATGCCGAATTCCGCGTTGAGGCGTTTTGCCGCCTCTTTTGCGATAAGCTGTCCTACCCTCGTTATTTTGAAAGCCGTCTTTTTGATGGCTTCCGCAAGGTCTTCGGTAGAAGCTTCTCCCAAAGACTTTATCGCGGAATGAACGACGCCCGGCCCGGAAACGCCGACGTTGATAACCGTTTCGCCCTCCGAAACACCGTGAAAAGCCCCCGCCATAAAGGGGTTATCTTCTACCGCGTTGCAAAATACGACAAGCTTGGCGGCACCTATTCCGTCCGCCTCTTTCGTTTTTTCCGCCGTAGCTTTTACTATTTCGCCCATGAGACGAACCGCGTCCATATTGATACCCGTTTTAGAAGAGCCTACGTTTACCGAAGAACACATTTTTTCGGTAACGGATAAGGCTTCGGGAATACTTTCTATAAAAGACCGCTCGAAGCTCGTCATACCTTTTGCCACGAGTGCGGAATACCCGCCGAGGAAATCTATCCCCACCGCATCCGCCGCCCTGCCGAGAGCTTTTGCAAGAACTATTTCCTTGCCCGCGAAGGGCGCGGTCAAAAGACTTGCGGGAGTAATGGAAACGCGCTTGTTTATAATAGGCACGCCGTACGTATCGGAAATCTCGTTTGCTACTTTAACTATGTTTTCCGCTTTTTTGCAAATTTTATCGTAACAAAGCCTTGCGGTTTCCTCCGCGCTTTCTCTTATGCACGACAAAAGGGATATGCCCATCGTTACGGTGCGAACGTCGAAATGTTCCTTTTCCACCATATCTATGGTTTCTATAATTTCTTTTCTGCCCAGCATCTATATTGATTCCTTAAATTTTGTGCATCGCGTTAAAAACGTCTTCGTGTTGAACGTGTACGGATACGCCTATTTTGTCTCCGACCGCTTTAAGCGTTTTGTTAAGCTCCGCAACTTCTATGTGCGAAGCGGAAAGATCGCAAAGCATAATCATCGTAAAATTGCCCTGCACTATCGTTTGACTTATGTCCTCTATATTAACGTTCTTTTCCGCGAGTGCGGCGGAAATACCCGCTATAATGCCCGATTTGTCTTTACCTACCACGGTGACTATTGATCTCATATATTTATCCTTTATCTTTAAGAAAGTATTTCGTATTCGATAAGAACGTTACCTTGCGTAACGTAATTAACGTTTGCTTTTTCGGGAATTTCCGGGAAAGGCTTTTCGTTAAAGACAAGCACCTTTCTCTCGAAAAAGTCGTTTTTATATTTGTTCCATTCTATAAATACAAGCGACTTGAAGTCTACCCCGTCTTTTACTTGAACGGTTTCGTCGTATTCGAGGAAGTTCCCCGTATATTTTTCTTTAATGCCGCCCGCCATATTTTTGCAAAGCCTGTAATATCTGTTCACCCTTTTAAAAACTACGCCGAGATAGATAAAAGAAAAGATTACGAACACCCCCGTAAGCGGGTATTCTATAAGCTTTACCGTGGTTATCGAGGACGATTTATAAGGAAGCAGCAAATACCACGTAAACAGCAACGCGCTACCGATAACGTAAAGCCCCGCGACGACGAAATATATCGCAAGGCAGATTTTGCGCTGTTTTTTTACCTTCGTAAGTTCTTCTTCGTGAAAATATGTTACCATCTGTTCTCCGTTTGTCCTTTTTCTTGTCTTTTAACGTCGGTGCGGATTTTTCTTAATCCGTTTCTGTCCTTAAAATAAAGCACGTATCTGTCGGCGTATTCAGCCATTATATAATTTTTGTTTTGCTTTACTTCGTAATACACGGGATAAGCTTTTCGGCTATCCGCGGCGGATAATCCTGAATTTCCCGACCCCACCGAATTGCCCGCGCCCGCGCTTTCCCCTTGAAAGCCGTTTTCCGACGCTCGCCCGCCTTGCGGGGGTACCGTTTGCGCGTATAAGGCTTCCGCTTCGCCTGCGGCGTTCCTGAGGGAAGCGGCGGGGGCGGTTTCGGCATTTTCCGCACCTTCGGTGTTCATTATCTCAACGCCCTTGCGCTTACGATTTTTGTTCGACAGCCCCAAAAGCTTTTTTATCGTTATTATTATAGCCACTATCACGGAAGCGATTATCGCTATATAAAAGCCCGTCTGAACGGTGGGATATTTATCGAATGTACCCGTCAAAAATAAAACGAGACCGACAAGCCCTACGAGTACGGTAAGATGCAGGTTAAAAAAGGACAGTACCGTATATACAGCCTTAAAAACCGCAACTATTACTTTTTTTATAAGACCGAACAC
>CAKQEE010000133.1 GCA_934230055.1 uncultured Clostridia bacterium | reverse complement strand
AAACTCCCGCAGGTACGGTAAAGTCTTTCCAGATTGCTATCGGCGATAAAATTGTTCCTGCCATTTACCCGTTTTTTCCGCACGAAACCCGCGCGAACCTCCGTGAACGTATGCAAAATCTTTTTTTCGTTACCGATAAAGGTTGATTTTGCAAAAAATTTCGTATATAATGTTCTTTACGAAAATACTTGAAAAGCAATTTCTTATATTATTCTCTCTTCGCCTTGCGCGAAAAGCTTTTACGAATAATACTATTAAGGCATTGTACAGTATTTTATTATATAACATAATCTTTTTTCACGCAAGTATTTTCGTTTAAGTTGCGGATAAATAAAAGGATAAAATGATATGATTTGCTCTTTTTCCAAAGAATTTTCGACTTCTTCTTACGTGAACGTCGAAAACGGTTTTATTCTCGAATATATGTCGGAAGCAAGCGGAGACGCGGTAAAGGTTTATCTTTACGGCTTGTATTTGTGCTTCAATCCGCAATTCGATAAAAATCTTTCCGATATTGCGGAAACCTTAAACCTTTCCGAAGATACCGTAAAAGATTGCTTTATTTACTGGGAAGAATTCGGGCTTTTATCAGTGGTTAGCAAAGAGCCTTTTACCGTTAAATATTTGCCCGTTAAAGCCGCTTCTTATTCAAAACCCAGAAGATATAAACCGGAAAAATACGCCGACTTCACAAAGGGGCTGCAAGCACTCCTGCCCGACAGAATGATTTCTACCGGCGAATACACAGATTATTTCGATATTATGGAAGCTTACGGCATAAAGCCCGAAGCGATGCTTATGATAGTTAAGTATTGCACGGACAGAAAAGGCAAAGACGTTAATTACCGCTATATTTCAAAGGTTGCGAAAGACTTCGGCAACAGAGGCATAACCACTGTGGAAAAGGTGGAAAGGGAGCTTTCTTCTTACGTTTTGCGCACGGGCGAGCTGCAAAAGATTTTTAACGCGCTTTCCATAAACCGCACGCCCGATATAGAGGACTCTAACCTGTTCAAAAAATGGACGAGAGAGCTTTGTTTCGAGCCTTCCGCCGTGCTTTATGCCGCGGAAAGGCTTAAAAAAGGAAGCGTAAATAAACTGGACGCGCTTATAGAAGAGCTTTATTCGATGAAGTGTTTTTCGGCAGAAGAAATAGCCGCCTTTTTCGACAAGAAAAAGGAAGCGGAAACCGCCGCGAAAGATATTGCCCGAGCCCTTTCCGTTTACGTTGCCGTGATAGACCCCGTTGTGGATTCTTACGTATCCAAATGGTTTTCTTACGGGTATTCTTCAGAAACGTTAAAGCTTATCGCCACACGCTGTTTTATTCTCGATAAAAAATCTTTCGAGGAAATGGACGAAATGGTAAATTCTTTAAGAAGCAAGGGGTTTATAGACCTTTCCGCCGTTTCGGACGCGTTCGAGGAAGAAAAAAAGTCGGACGAATTTATCAAAAAAATGCTCGGCGTGTGCGGCATAAACCGCAGACCTACGCCGTGGGACAGAGAAAACCTTTCCGTATGGAAGAGCTGGAACTTTACCGAAGAGATGATTTTAGAAGCAGCAAAGCTCGCCTCCGGCAAAAACTCCCCCGTCGCATATATGAACGGGATTTTATCCAACTGGAAAAACAAAGAACACTTTACGCCGGAAAGCTTATCTTCTTCCGAAAAAGCGGAAAACGGCTCCGTATCGCAGGAAGTTTATAACAGCGAATACGAACGCAGGCGCGAACTTGCCGTTTCCAAGGCGCAAAGAAATTTGGATAACGCGATGAAAACGGAAGGATTTAAGGAAATTTACGAAAGGCTGTTCTCGATAGAAAAAGACCTCGCCTTTGCGGAAATGGCAAACAACGCGGAAGCCCTTTCTTCTCTCGAAAAGGAAAAAGTAACCCTTACGGAGAACGCGGAAAAGCTTCTTAAACCGCTCGGAATAGGACTTATAGACCTTTCTCCGCGCTATGCCTGCCAAAAGTGCAACGACACGGGATACGTAGGCACTCACCGTTGCGATTGCTTTTAATTTTGAAATTTTTATAATTTTATTAAGTAAAAGAAAAGGCTCCGCCTTCTGGATATTTTCCCAAACAGCGAAGCCTTTTTTCTTTTTTTATTCTTCTATTCTTATAAAACCTTTTATCGCGAAAACCTCTTCTATCGCGCGGAGCTTATCCAAGTTTTTTTGCATGGAGCTTTCTTCCGAGGGGTGCGTTATTATAACGATTTCCGCTTTTCCCTCTTCCGCGGAAGTTTGCTTAACCTCTTTAATGCTTATGTTGTTTTTCGCAAAAACTCCCGTTATTTTGGAAAGAACGCCCGCGCTGTCCGCAACGGAAAGTCTTATGTAATACTTCGTTATAAAATCGGAAACGAATTTTGCGTCTTTCTCCGCTTTTCCCTCCGCTCCGCCGCTTATAAACGGCGCGTAACAATAATCTTCGTGCTTTGCCGCGAAAATTATATCGGAAACCACCGCGCTACCCGTGGGCAACGCGCCTGCGCCTTTGCCGTAAAGCATTATTTCGCCCACCGAATCGCCCGTTATCAGCACGGCGTTGTAAGAATCGTTCACGGAAGCCAAAGGATCGTCTTTTCTTATAAACGTCGGGTGAACGCGCACGTCTATGCCGCCCGCTTCGTTTTTGCCTATTCCGAGAAGCTTTAAGGTATATCCCATAGCCTGTCCGTAAGCAATATCCGCCTTATCGACTAAAGAAATCCCCTCTCTTTTAACGTTTTCTATTAAAACGCGCGCATTAAAAGCAATGCTTGCCAAAATGGAAAGCTTATACGTCGCATCGAAGCCCTCCACGTCCGCCGTCGGGTTCGCCTCCGCATAGCCGAGCCGTTGAGCTTCTTTAAGTGCCTGTTCGTAAGAATAACCTTCGCAGGACATTTTGGTTAAAATATAGTTCGTGGTGCCGTTGATAATACCCTTTATGGATTTTATTTCGTTGGCTTGCATACCGTCTTGCAACGTTCTGATAATCGGAACGCCGCCCACGCAGCTTGCCTCGAAAAACAGTCCCGCGTTCATTTTTTTCGCCATTTCTTCAAGCTCGCGCCAATGCTTCGCCACAAGCTCTTTATTTGCGGTTACCACCGTTTTGCCGCTCATAAGCGATTTAAGAACGTAGGCTTTGGCGGGTTCCGTACCGCCCATGACCTCTACCACTACGTCTACCGCGGGGTTAGAAATAACGTCCTCTATCGTAGAAACGATTTTACCTTCGGGAACGCCTTTTTTAATCGCTTTTTCGGGACTTCTTACAAGCACGCTTTCCACACTTACTTCAAGCCCCTGCGTCTTTTTGAAATACTCGCTTTTTTCGGTGAGAATACGATAAACGCCACCGCCTACGACGCCTAATCCCAAAAGCGCAACTCCGACTTTTTTCATTCCGTTCTCCTTTTAAATATAAAAAGTTACTGTACGTTAAGCTTATAAATCTCTTTCAAACCGTCTAACGTAAGGGTTCTGTCCACGAGATCTATAACCTCCGACTCTTTTGCGATAAGCTCGCCGAGTCCGCCCGTCGCAACGACTTTTACGTTCGTTTTTTTAAGCTCTTTTTCCATCTTTTTAACTATATTGTTCACAAGCCCCGCAAACCCGAATATAAGCCCCGATTGCATACTGGTTTTGGTATTTTTTCCTATAACGCTTTTTGGTGCTTCGAGTTCTATCGTGGGGAGTTGCGCGGTGTTTTTGGTAAGCCCTTCGAGCGCGGTTTTTATCCCCGGCGCGATGGCAACGCCTATAAGCTCGCAGTTTTCCGTAACCCCGTCGAACGTTGTCGCCGTGCCGACGTCGATTACGATTATAGGTCCGCCGTATTTGGTAAAAGCGGAAACGCAGTTTACGATAATATCCGC
>CAKQEE010000132.1 GCA_934230055.1 uncultured Clostridia bacterium | reverse complement strand
ATCGCACACTGCTCGAACAACTCGCTGAAAAACGTTATAGATGTCGAAGATACTGCTTTTGGGTGTTTTTCGCTTAAAAACGGCGGTAATTTTATTATAAACGCAACAAATTCGGCAGCAAGCTGTTTTCCGATAGTTCTGATGCTTCAGTCGAAAACCGACGCAGTGGAACTTTCGGGCGATAATCTTATTGTCAACGGTAAGTTCGTTACAAAGTCCGACGGTGCTCCTATATTCGGCAAAGATGAATGGGGCGTAGGACACAATAAGCTTATCGAAGAATTCTATAATTGCCTTGAAAAGGGCGAAAAATTCCCGATAGATTTTTACGAAGGCTCCAAGACCGTAAAACTTATACTTAAAATGTACGAGTCAAACGGCCAAAAAATAAATATTTAATAAGCGGATATGAAAAAGATTGTTATTTTAGGTTGTGAAAATTCTCATGCCGATATATTTCTCGGCTTTATAAAAAACGACGTGCAGTTTTCCGACGTTGAAGTTTCAGGTGTTTACAGCGACGATAAAACCGCCGCCGAAAAACTTGCCGAAAAATATGGCGTTAAAGTTATGAGTTCGTATGACGAGGCGGTCGGCAAGGTCGACGGCGTTATCGTTACTGCTCGTCACGGTAATAACCATTATAAATATGCCGCGCCGTACATAAAATCGGGCGTGCCTATGTTTATCGATAAACCCATAACCGTAAACGAAGACGAAGCGTTAAAACTTGCCCGCGAATGTAAGGCTGCGGGTGTAAAACTTACCGGCGGTTCGACATGTGTTCACGATGAACGTGTACAGGCTCTTAAAACCGAGTACGACAATAATAAAGACGGAAAAACTCTTTCAGGTTTTATTCGGTGTCCTATAAATCTTATAAACGATTATGGCGATTTCTTTTTCTATTCAGAACACCTCGTCGGCATCATGTCAACGATTTTCGGATATTATCCGTTGAGTGTAAAGGCGTATAAAAACGCCGAAAAAATAACCGTCGTGTTTAGATATAAAGAATATGACGTAACTGGGCTATACGTTGACAAAAATAATTTATATTACGCAATGCGTATTGCGGAGAACTCCGTCCATGGAGAAGAGTTGCCGATAAATGAATTAAATCCATGTTTTAAGTTGGAATTCAATAGTTTTTACGGGCTCCTTAGCGGCGAGCAACAACGCCTTTCTTATGAAGATTTCATTGCTCCGGTTTTTGTGCTTAATGCAATTCAAAGATCGCTTGACAGCGGCAACGAAGAAAAAGTCAATAAGTTTGAGTTATAACAATGAATAAACTGATATTATCCGCTTTTGCGGACGAATATGCCGACGATTTAAAGGCGCAGTGCGAGGCTTTAAACGATTTCGGCATCGAGTATATAGAACTTCGAGGCGTGAACGGAAAAAACGTGTCCGTTTTAACCGAAGGCGAAGTAAAAGAAACTAAAAAAATACTCGACGATTATGGAATCAAAGTTTCGTCGATAGGTTCGCCGCTCGGTAAAATCGATATAAAAGGCGATTTGAACGGGCATTTTGAAACAGCGAAAAGAGTTTATGAAACGGCAAATATTCTCGGCGCAAAGAATGTGAGAATGTTCTCGTTTTATTCAAAAGAAACTCCGTTCAATAAATGTAAAAGCGAAATTTATTCGGGTCTTGAAAAACTTGTCGATTTGTCAGATGATACGGGGCTTACCTTATGCCACGAAAACGAAGCCTTAATCTATGGCGAAAGCCCTGAAAAATGCCTTGAAATAGCCGAGTATTTCGGCGGTAGAATCAAGTGCGTTTTCGATATGGGTAATTTCGTTTTAGACGGCTATGAGCCTATGGCTGCGTATAAAATTCTGTTTGATTATATCGAGTATTTCCATATAAAGGACGCATTTTATACCGGTGCTATAGTTCCCGCAGGCAAGGGCGAAGCCAAGATAAAAGAAATTCTTGACGATTACAAGGAAAACGGCAGGAAAGATACGTTTATTACCTTAGAGCCGCATTTGCAGACTTTTTCGGGGCTTAACGCGCTTGTCGGGAAGAGTTTCGATAACCCATACAAATACGATAATCAGAAAGCAGCGTTTACGGATGCAGTAGAAAAACTTAAAGGCTTATTATGAAAATGTTTGTAAAAGATAAATTAGAAGTAAAAATTTTTGAAAACAGAACGCTTATGGGCGAAGCCGCGGCGAAAGATATCTCGGCTAAAATCAAAGAATTACTTGCCGAAAAAGCGGAAATCAATATGATTTTTGCCGCCGCACCGTCGCAAAACGACGTTCTGAAAGCGTTGGTCGAAGATAAAACCATAGAGTGGAACAGGGTGAACGCTTACCATATGGACGAGTATATTGGTCTTGACAAAAACGCTCCGCAAGGCTTCGGCAACTTTTTGAAATCGCATATTTTCGGGCTTGTTCCGTTCAAAAGCGTTAACTACATAGATATAACGGCAACCGATCCCGAAAAAGAAGCCGAAAGATACGGAGAGTTGTTAAAAGCCAATCCGACCGATATTGTGGTAATGGGTATAGGGGAAAACGGACATATCGCATTCAATGATCCCGATGTTGCCGATTTCAACGATAAAAAGGTAGTAAAACCCGTAAAACTTGACGAAATTTGCCGCAATCAGCAGGTGAACGACGGTTGTTTCAAGACGATCGACGAAGTGCCTACGCACGCTATGACTTTGACCGTTCCCACGCTTGTAACCGCTCCGTGGCTGTTTTGTATAGTTCCCGCGGCAACTAAGGCAAAAGCCGTTTACGAAACGATAAACGGCAGTATAGACGAGCATTGCCCGGCAAGCATTTTAAGAACGAGAGATAACGCAAAATTATATCTCGACGATAAGAGTTCGGCGTTATTATGATAGAGATTAAAAGCGATAAAATAATAACCCCGAACGGCTTAAAAGCGGGGTATTTATATATCGATAACGGACTTATAGACGGCTTTTTTGAAAAACAAAGGAGCGATATTGCCTGCGGGAAACGTTACGATTTTTCGGGTAAATACGTATCGCCCGGGTTTATAGATTTGCACACGCACGGCGCAGGCGGTTATCCGTTTATAAACTGTAGCGAAGACGACGTAATAAACGCGTGTAACTTTCATTTAATTCACGGCACGACAAGCATTATGCCGACAGTTACGGCTGGCGCGTTCGATACGATGCGGGAAGCCGTAGCGAAAATAGCCGCAGTCAAGAGAGAAAACAAAGCTAAAAACAATATAATCGGCGCGCATTTAGAAGGACCGTATTTATCCGCAAAACAGTGCGGCGCGCAGTGCCCGAGATTTATAACAAAGCCGCAAAAGTCTGACTATAAGTCGATTATCGAGGAGTTCGGCGATTCAATAGCGCGTTGGACATACGCTCCCGAAAATGACGAAAACGGCGAGTTTTGCAAATATTTAACGGAACACGGAATAATCGCCTCGGCAGGGCATACCGACGCCAAATACGAAGATATGAAAACTGCAATCGAAAGCGGTTGCAACCTTGTAACTCATTTGTATTCGTGTACGTCAACCGTAACTCGTGACCACGGTTTCAGAAGTTTAGGCGTAATAGAGAGTACGTTTTTAAGAGACGAACTTTGCGCCGAAATAATAGCCGACGGAAAGCACTTGCCGCCCGAACTTGTAAAGATGATTGTAAAAATCAAAGGTGCGGACAAAACTTTGCTTTGTACCGATAGTTTGGCGATAGCGGGAACGGACATAAAAGAAGGTGTGATGAGCGGCACGGAATTTATCGTAGAGGACGGCGTTTGCAAGTTGAAAGACCGTTCGGCTTTCGCCGGCAGTATCGCCACAGCCGATCGCCTCGTTCGGGTAATGACCAAAGAATGTGGTTATGATATAGTAACCGCTGTAAA
>CAKQEE010000131.1 GCA_934230055.1 uncultured Clostridia bacterium | reverse complement strand
CTCTACCCCTTGCTCTCGGTAATAGTTCACCATAATCCCGCAATTTTCATCATAAGGCACGGTTTCGTCAGTGTCGCCTGCCACAATCAGTACGGGGATGCGATTTTTTGAAAATTCTTCCAGATAATCAATCGGACTGAACGAATATTTTTCAAAAGTTTCTTCGTTTAACAGGTATTCTTCCAAAAGCTCGGCGTGTTCTTTCGAATTACGCGGTGGCCACGATTTCAAATTCAAAACCGGCGCGTCAAGATATATTTTTTCCACATACTCAGGATAATACAACGCATAATTAAAAGCGTACAGTCCGCCGCGAGAAAATCCAAACAAATACGGTCTGTTTTTAAAACCATATTTTTCTATCAGATACAAATGAAATAAGTGCATCAATCTGATTGCACGATTACTTCCGTACATATCACTGATTTCGTAATATACTCGCGCATATCCCATAGAAAACAACTGCTGTTCCGCCCGATCGAATGCATAGAAAAATTCCGTTTTCCACACCCATTTCCCATTGAAATTGTCTGGTATCAACACTGTTGCCTTATATCCGTTGTATTCAAACTCTTCTTTTCTCATGATCCGATTACGCCTTTTTTCAGAATGATATTCGCGTATACCGCTTCTTCGCCCGTGGCGATTACCGCGTATGCGGTTTTCGCCCGCTCGTAAAACGCAAAACGGTCTATATTGCCGATTTTTACGTTTTTATCGTGCTTTTCGGCTATCTTTTCGTATTCTTTCCAGATCACGGGATTGATTTTTCCTTCATCGCAATCCATAAGCTGCATTAAAATCATATTCGGATTCGAATACGTATCGAGCGGAATGAGCGAAAGCACCGCTTCGAGCATTGCCGCGCCGCCGATTCCGTCCGCGCGTATCACGCGCTTGCCGAACGTTTCCGCCGGAAAATTTCCGTCCGCGATTACGATTTCGTCGCCATGCCCCATTTCGCACAGCGTTTTTATAAGCTCCGGCGATACTATTTTATTTATTCCTTTCAACATCTGTTTTTCTCCATTGTCTTGCTTTGCTTAATTGTATTGTAATTATACAATCAGCCTTAATCGCTGATTTATCTATTTTTACCAACCGTTCGTTGAAACAATCAATCGCTTTTCCGCCCATATCTGCGCTTGCGATTTTCGAGCCGTAGCCGACGTATTTTATCGTTATTTTATGTCCGTTAAACGGAGTTTGTATTTCGGCGTTTTCGTATTCTTTCGGAACGCATGGCGTAATTACCAAATCATTAAGCGTAAAGTTTATGCCGAATACCCACGAATAGATGGCGCGTTCTATCATGGCGACGCTTCCCGTTAAAAACGAAAATCCCGCTCTGCCGTAAAACGACGGCACCAAATGGTAACAATTCGTTATGGCATACGGCGCGGAGCAAACTTTTTCGGGCGCGTGCTTATCCGCATAAAGAGGCATTGCGTAACCTAAAACGTCGGAAAATTCCTCGTATCTCCCCGCTTTTGCGAGCGCGCGAATCAAAAAGCACTGCGAACCGTGGTTATAAACGCTTGCGTTTTCGGCAAAATACGGCTGAAAATCTCCCGTACCCATTTTGCCGATGCCGTCTATAAAACTTCCGCCGAGCGGCTCGGAGAAAAGTTTGTATCCGTCCGTTGTTTTAAGTTTTTCTATTTCATTAAAAATCGAATTATCTTTTCCTTCGGCGACTCCGCTTATAACCGCATACGCGTTAGTCGGAACGTAAACGCGCTTTTTACCGTCCTCGTCCTTCTCCGAGAACAACCAATTGCCGTTATCCGTATAAACGGCGTTATAGAATTTGCCGTTGAAAGAGGCTTTGTTTATAGCGGTTTTAAGTTTTTCGGCTGCTGTCGTATACTTTTCTATTTCCTCGCTCGAACCGAGTTTTTCAAGTATTTGCGTTAAATAGCCGAGGCACATAACGAGTTGGCACGAAACCATTACGCTTTCGCCTTTGCCCCGTTTGCCCACTCCGCTCAGGCAGTCCAGCCAATCGCCGCCGCGCATTTTCACAAGCCTGTGAACGCCGAGCGAATCTTCCGCGATAAGGTAATCCATGCCCTTTTTAAGGTGCGTCAATCCCGTTTCGGCGGTTTCGTTGTCATAATAAAGATATTTTTTTTCAAGGATAGAATAATCGCCCGTGTAAGCAAGGTAATCGTAAACGTATTCGGTAAAGAAACACGCCGAATCGACGAATTCTCTCAAATCGAACTTCGTACCGCTTCCGAACGGAACCTGACGAGGATACCAGCCATCGCTGCGCTGCTTTGAGAAAATGTTTTCGATAACGCCTTTGCACATTTCTTTGTCGTAGCAAAGCATACCCTCGAAGTCGTTCGCGGCGTCGCGCACTCCGCGCATACCCGTCGGCCAACCTCTGTCGAGCGAGGAAACCCAATACATTTCGAGCGGCAAAAATCCGTTTACGAATTTATCGAAATCGGCATTCCCTGTTTTTACCGTCCTCACCGAGAAGAGTTCGTTATATTTCTTTTCGAGTTTTTTAAGCTCGTTTTCTTGCGCCGCACTATCGAAATATTTCTTCGCCGCCGCTATATCCTCCGAAACATTTTTTTCGTTGTCGGTTACGGAAAACACTTGCGTAAAAGAATAACTTTCGCCGCTTCTCACCGCAATTTCGGATAACCCCGAAACACATTGCTTGAACGCATATAAAACGTCCTCGGTGTTTTTGCCTATAACGCTCGGAACGGCGGTAAAATTCTTAGTAGACGTAGTAAGTCTTTCAAGGCTTAATTCACGATATTTCGGCTCGTCGCTGTCAACTACCGTTAAATATCTTCTCTCTTCCTTTTTCCCCGCGACCGAAAATTTAGTCGTCAAAAACGCTTTTTTATCTTTTAAATATTCCGTTCTCGTGTACCATTCGGGCTTATCCCACGGAGCCATTAAAAGTTCGTTAAGGTGCGGGAACGCGCACTTTAAAATCCGATACTTTTTATCTTCCTTTCCGTTGTTCGTTATCGTAACGTTCACGATAAATCTCTTGCCCTTTTCGGGGACTAAAATATCGGTTTTGACGACGGTTTCGCCGAAAGTGAGGCTATAAGTCGATAAACTCGGCAAAAAGTCAATCGTCAACTTGTCCGCGGATAAAACACCGAAGTTATCGTAAACCTTTTCCCCGTCCGAAATAAGCACCTTTACGGGCGAGCCGATTTCTCTTTCTTCGCGCTTAAAAACGGCTTCGCCGACGGGCGGATTTATCTGCGCCGTTATTATTCCGTACTGATCGAGTTTAATAAGTATCTCGTCGTTTTTAAGTATATATTCGTAATTCCCCGCGTCGGGCAACTTATCTATCATATACCCGCCGAGTTCGTTTTTAAATTTTCCGTATACTTCCATATTTTTAAAGTACCTCTCCGTTGGATTCGATTACTTTTTTATACCAATACGCGCTCTTTTTAGGGATTCGCTCTAATGTGTTATAATCGACGTATACAAGCCCGAATCGTTTGGAATATCCGAGCGACCACTCGAAATTATCCATAAACGACCAGTAAAAATAGCCTTTTACATGGTACTTTTCGGCAATTTCTTTCATGTTTGCGATATGCCGCTTCATATAATCTATTCGCAAATCGTCCGGAATATCGCCGTTCAGCGTTTTCCATTCGTTAAGCCCGATGCCGTTTTCGGTGAGAATAATCGGCAACTTATACCTATCGTAATAATATTTAGCAAGGTATTTAACAGCCTCGGGCGTTATCTGCCAATCCATAGCCGTAAGCATTTCGTTCGGCGCAATCGGTATTCTTTTCATTCCGTGGGCAGTCTTTTCAACGTAAAAGCCTCTGTACAAATTTGCGCCGAAAAAGTCGAGATTGCTTTTTATTATTTTCATATCTTCTTCGGACGGATTATAATCGTACTTTTTGAACCATTCTTTATATTCGTCGGTGAATTCGCCCTTTATGAG
>CAKQEE010000130.1 GCA_934230055.1 uncultured Clostridia bacterium | reverse complement strand
CCAAATACATCGTCGGATAAAAATGATTAAAACGAAGCCCGAAAATTTGCACGAAGATTTACGCGAAAAAAACGGGAGCGATTCGTCGCTTCCGTTATACCTGTTTCATCAAGGTACTAATTACGACGCCTACGAGTTTATGGGCGCGCACTTTACGTGCGTAAACGGGAAAAAGGGCGTAATTTTCAGAACGTGGGCGTACCGTGCGGAAGATGTTGCCGTCGTAGGCGATTTTAACGGTTGGGATAAAGCCGCAAACGTTATGAAACGCATTTCGGATGGCGGTGTTTACGAGCTTTTTATAGAAGGGCTTAAAGAATACGATAAATATAAATACGCGGTAACGCACGCGGGAGAAACCGTGTTCAAGGCAGATCCGTATGCTTTTCACGCGGAAACCCCGCCGGAAACCGCCTCTAAAATATACGATTTAAGCGGCTATAAGTGGAACGACGAAGAGTATCTTAAAGGTAAAACCTTGCCGTACGACAAGCCGATGAACATTTACGAGGTAAACCTTGCCTCGTGGAAGCGTCACGCAAACGGCGGATATTATACGTATCGCGAATATGCGGAAGAACTTATCGCATACGTTAAGAAAGAGGGCTATACCCATATAGAGCTTATGCCCGTATCGGAGTACCCGTTCGACGGTTCGTGGGGGTATCAGGTGACGGGATATTATGCGGTATCTTCGCGTTTCGGCACGCCGAAGGACTTTATGTATTTTATAGACCGCTGCCATATAAACGGCATCGCGGTGATTTTAGACTGGGTTCCCGCACATTTTCCGAAAGACGAACACGGACTTTACGAGTTCGACGGAACGCCTTCTTACGAATACAGCGGTAAAGACCGTCAGGAGCATAAAGGCTGGGGAACGCGCGTTTTCGACTGGGGCAGAAACGAAGTTCAAAGCTTTCTGATATCGAACGCGAAGTTTTATTTCGACGTTTACCATGCGGACGGACTTCGCGTAGACGCAGTTGCTTCTATGCTGTATCTCGATTACGACAGAAAAGCAGGCGAATGGATTCCGAACGAAAACGGCGGTAACTACAATTTGCAGGCGATAGCCTTTTTGCAAAAGCTGAATACGGAGATATTCGCTTCGCACCCATACGCGCTTATGATTGCGGAAGAATCTACCGCTTTTCCGCTTATCACCAAGCCCACGGATATAGGCGGTTTGGGCTTCAATTATAAATGGAATATGGGCTGGATGAACGACGCGCTTTCGTATATGCAGTGCGATCCCTATTTCCGCTCGGCAAATCATAACAAAATAACCTTTTCCATGTTCTACGCTTTCAGCGAAAATTTCATTCTTCCCGTTTCTCACGACGAGGTGGTACACGGCAAAAAGTCTTTGCTCGATAAAATGTGGGGCGACGTTCCGCAAAAGTTTGCAAATCTTCGCGCGTTTACCGCGTATATGTACGCGCACCCCGGCAAAAAACTCACATTTATGGGCAACGAGTTCGGGCAGTTCAAGGAATGGAATTATAAAGAGGGGCTTGAATTTTTTATGACGAAATTCGAGCTTCATAAAAAGCTTTCCGATTATAATGTAAGGGTGAACGAAATTTATAAAACCACCCCCGCGCTGTTCGAGATAGAGGATTCGTGGGACGGGTTCGAGTGGATTTCGCCGGACGAAAAGGATAACAACGTAATATCTTTTATAAGAAAGGACAAAGCGGGCGGCGAAGTTGCCGTTATCGTAAACTTTTCGGGGAACTTTTATAAGGGATACAGACTGGGAATTAACAAGGGCGATTATAAGGCGATACTTTGTTCTGACGATAAAAAGTTCGGCGGCGAGGGACGAGTTGCCAAAAAGACCTTCAAAACGGTTAAAAAAAGCGCGCACGGCAGGGAAAATTCGATAAGGTTCGATTTACCGCCGTTCACCGCGGTTTACTTTGAAAAAATATGACGGAACAAATTTACAGGAGTAACAAAATGATAAGGAAGAAAAAATGCGTAGCAATGCTTTTGGCGGGCGGACAAGGCAGTAGGTTGTACGCTCTTACGAACAACATCGCAAAGCCTGCGGTTTCGTTCGGCGGAAAGTACAGAATAATAGATTTCCCGCTTTCCAACTGCGTTAATTCGGGAATAGACACGGTGGGCGTTTTAACGCAATATCAGCCGCTCGTTCTGAACGACTACATAGGCAACGGTCAGCCGTGGGATTTAGACAGAGCCTTCGGCGGCGTTCATATACTTTCACCGTATCAGGCGAAGAATTCTTCGGACTGGTACAAAGGTACCGCAAATGCCATTTATCAGAACATTCATTTCATAAAGCAGTTCGATCCCGATTATGTGCTTATACTCTCTGGCGACCATATTTATAAAATGAACTATTCGATAATGATAAATTATCATATCTTAAACGACGCGGACTGCACGATAGCCGCCATCAACGTGAAAAAGAGCGAAGCCTCCCGCTTCGGTATACTAAACACGAGAGAGGACGGCTCTATTTACGAGTTCGAGGAAAAACCCAAAGAGCCGAAATCCACTTTGGCTTCTATGGGGATATACGTTTTTTCGGCAAAAAAGCTGTATAAATACCTTGAAGAGGACGCGAAAGACGAAAAATCTTCCAACGATTTCGGAAAGGACGTTTTGCCGAAAATGCTTAACGCCGGCGAAAAGATGATGGCTTACGAATTTAACGGATATTGGAAAGACGTGGGAACGATTGAGTCTCTTTACGAAGCGAATATGGATCTTCTCGGCGACGATCCGAAATTCCACGTTGCGGACAGTAATTGGAAAATTCAGTCGAGAAGTCCGCTCGCTCCGCCGCATTATATAGGCGACGGCGCAAAAGTCGGCAACAGCATTATAATGAGCGGTTGCGAAATTTACGGCACGGTGGAAAATTCCGTTTTATCCAGCGACGTTATAGTGGAAAAGGGCGCGGTGGTTAAAAACAGTATTATAATGGCGGAATCGCGAGTGGGAGAAAACGCCGTCGTGAAATATTCTATCGTGGACGAAAAAACTTCGATAGGCAAGGGCGCGTGCGTGGGCGAAGAAAACGCGGGCGGCAAGAATAAAATCGCCGTACTCGGCAGGAATCTTTCGGTAGAAGATGGCGCGAGCGTTCCCGCCGGCGCGATAATAGATAAAAACGTTACGAGGGAGGGAGAATAATGAGAGCGGTAGGTATAATTTTTTCCAACATACACGATAAAAGTATTCCCGAGCTTTCGAGGATAAGAACGCTCGGTTCCATACCTTTCGGCGGAAGATACCGTCTTATAGACTTTCCGCTTTCCAACATGGTAAATTCGGGCATAGATACGGTCGGTATCATCACCAAAAACAACTATCAGTCTCTAATGGATCACGTGGGCAGCGGTAAAGATTGGGA
Organism: uncultured Clostridia bacterium; assembly: GCA_934230055.1. GTDB lineage: Bacteria > Bacillota > Clostridia > Christensenellales > Borkfalkiaceae > UBA1259. The sequence continues at coordinate 574 of CAKQEE010000130.1, read as the reverse complement.
CCTTGCCCGTAAAGACGGCGGTCTTATAATTCTTCCTCCATACGGAAACGCGGAAAACAGCACCCTTTACAATTCGAGATTAGAGGCGTTAAAGGGAATAACCAACTTCCTTTTCCGCGCGGACGAGGAATACGTGGTTATGACCGATTGCGACGCCGTTTGCAGAATAAATTACGGCGACGTTATAGATTTCCACATAAAAAATCACGCGGACGTTACGCTCGTATACAAAAAGAGGACGATTAACGACGGCGAACGCGCCACCGTGTTCAGATTAGGCGGGGATAGGGTTACGGGCGTAAATACGGAAACCAACGACGGCGCGGAAGAAGAAAACGTCTTTGCGAACGTATTCGTTTTGAAAAGAACTCTGCTTCAAAACCTCGTTATGGACAGTATTTCGCACAACTATTCGCACTTTATGGGCGATATTATAGCAAAGAATTTAGACAGTATGAACGTTTTTGCCTTCGAGCATAAAGGTTTTTACGCGGGCATAACTTCGATTCAGTCTTATTATGACAGCAACCTTGCGCTTCTCGATAAAAAGGTAAGAGACGAGATTTTCGGCGAC